>CAYSAH010000006.1:0-25134 GCA_964428945.1 uncultured Bacteroidaceae bacterium
AGTAATTTTGAACGAATTCTCGCCCTCTTTAACCACGATCACAAACGAATAGCATCCCATATTAAAGGTTATCGATACAGCGATGACCAGATACGGAAGGTTATGAAAAGGGTTTATGATGAAACAGGGTACATATTGGATCCTCACGGTGCAACAGGCTACGAAGCTGCCAGGGAATACAAGTCAGGACATGAGGATGCTAACATGGTATTCCTTGAAACCGCGCATCCGGCAAAATTTCCGGAAGTAGTAAATGAAGTGATAGGGAAAGAAGTGGAGACTCCGGAAAGCTTGCTTGCTTTTGCAAGGGGGACCAAACAAAGTACAGGGATCAGCAGGAATTACGACGATTTCAGAGGATACCTCGGGAACCTGAAATAAAAAAAGCCCGGAAGAGCCAGATCCTGTTTTTCAGTTACTGAATCACCCGGGCCGTCAGTCACGGGATATTTCTATATCAAACCCTGGTCAACCATTGAATTGGCTACTTTCAGGAAACCTGCGATATTTGCGCCCCTTACGTAATCAACATAGCCATCTTCATTTGTACCATGTTCAACACAATTCAGATGAATATTGGTCATGATATGGTGCAGGCGGTCATCCACCTCGGTACTGCTCCAGTTGATCTTCATTGAATTCTGAGCCATCTCCAGTCCGGATGTAGCCACACCTCCTGCATTTGCTGCTTTCCCCGGCGCATACAGAATTTTATTTTGCTGAAGCACTTCTATAGCTTCCGGTGTACATGGCATATTCGCCCCTTCACAAACACAAATGCAACCATTCCTGACCAATGTTTCAGCATCTTCTTTGCCCAGCTCATTTTGGGTGGCACATGGAAGTGCAATATCGACTTTCACTTCCCACGGACGTCTTCCCTGGATGAACTGACCACTTTCAAATTCAAGCGCATAGGGTGATACAATATCATCATTGGTTGCCCTTAATTCAAGCATGTACTCAATTTTTTCTCCCGAGATCCCTTCCGGGTCAAAGATATATCCATCCGGTCCTGATATTGTCACAACCTTTCCTCCCAATTCGGTAACCTTCTGTGCTGCTCCCCAGGCTACATTTCCGAATCCTGAAATTGCGACCAGTTTGTTCGTAAAAGATTCTCCTTTCGTTGCCAGCATTTCCTTCGCGAAATAAACGCAGCCAAAGCCTGTTGCTTCCGGACGGATAAGCGATCCTCCCCAATTCAGACCTTTCCCGGTGAGCACCCCGGTATTTTCACGTGCAAGCTTACGATAGATCCCATAAAGGTATCCGATCTCCCGGCCCCCGACCCCGATATCTCCTGCAGGTACATCTGTATCCGGACCAATGATATTCCACAATTCAAGCATGAATGCCTGGCAGAAGCGCATGATCTCCGCGTTTGATTTTCCCTTCGGATCGAAATCTGATCCTCCCTTAGCGCCTCCCATTGGCAGGGAAGTAAGGCTGTTTTTGAAGATCTGCTCGAAACCCAGGAATTTGAGTATACTCAGGTTTACACTCGGGTGAAAACGCAGACCTCCTTTATAGGGCCCGATTGCATTATTAAATTGTATGCGAAAGCCACGGTTAACATGGATCCTTCCCTGGTCGTCGGCCCATGGCACTTTAAAGGTTAATACCCTGTCGGGTTCAATAAGCCTTTCGATAATCCGGGCTGACTCGAAATGAGGATTCTCATTATAAACCTCTTCAATGGATTCAAGCACCTCATGAACTGCCTGGTGAAATTCAACCTCTCCGGGGTTTTTCTTTACCAGATCATTCATAATTTGATCAACATTCATTTGCAATATTATTAGTTGGTAATTTGTAAAACGATCAATTCAACCGTAAATCCGGGACAATGATCCTGGGGTATAAAGTTGATTCTTTAGTACAAGATTACCAAAGCTTTTAAATATGATAAAAAACATGGATAAAAAGCATGCAGAGTTCTGCTGTTTTACAAATTCCAGGGAGCTCCACGAGTTTTCAGATTACATTTTTACTTTACCAGGGTGATAAAATATACCAGACCGGGCAAAATGCTGCCAGGAAAAAAGAATATTACACAAGGAGAGAAAAAGACAGAAATATTTTCCAGGTGTGAATATTCCACCTGGGTCCAAATCTTTAAGACAGACTTCAGCTTACCTGAAGGTATATATTGAATTATACCTAAACCGCTTCACTGTAAAGCTTTTCAACAGTTTTCCAGTTCACAATATTCCAAAAATTGGCGATATAATCCGTCCGCTTATTCTGATATTTCAGGTAATAAGCGTGCTCCCATACATCGATATTAAGAAGCGGAGCTCCTTTAACAGCGGCAATATCCATCAGCGGATTGTCCTGGTTCGGAGTGGATGTGACCTGAAGCTCACCATTTCCGTCAAGTATAAGCCATGCCCAGCCTGACCCGAACTGGCTTGCTGCAGCACCGGAAAAAAGCTCCTTAAAAGTATCGAATGACCCAAATGTTTTCTCAATAGCTTTAAGAAGTTCACCTTCAGGCTGTCCCCCGCCATCAGGTGCCATGAAGTTCCAGAAAAGAGAGTGGTTGTAATAACCTCCCCCGTTGTTTCGTATTCCAGCCCCATATTGAGAGACATTGGCGAAGATCTCATTAATATTGGTAGTGGTAATTCCTTCCCCTGCTAATGCTGCATTGAATTTTGAAGTGTAGCCAGCGTGATGTTTGCCAAAATGTAACTCCATAGTCTGTGTATCGATATAGGGTTCAAGTGCATCGTAAGCATATGGAAGCTCTTTTTGCAAAAAGCCTTCGGTAACTGAAGGGACAAGTGATGCAATAAATGCTCCTTTTTCCTTTCCGCTGCTGTTGGCACATGAAGAAATTATTGGAGATGTAAGGAGGGCGCCTGCTCCAAGCACCATAGATGTTTTAATGAATTCGCGCTTTTTCATAGTGATTTGATTGTTTGATAGTTAAAACACAGTTGGGCGAAAATTGTTTAAGGAAAAGTAAAAAATGGACACGAAACAGGGAATCAGGTGAAATTTTTAAGCTTCCAGGATGACTCCCTTATTGCTTTTCCCATCAATCTTGATAATAAGTGGAGCGCTGAACCTGACGTGGCGTATCATCCCGTCGTCAAAGACGACCTCCTGTCGGGCAAGCTTGTTGAGGTTATAAAAACCGTCCTTTATAAATGGGTTAATGGTCATATATCCAACCCTGAAAGAGGTGAGGTTTTGGAAAAAGTGGGTACCCTGGCTCGGATCGATACGGTAATTTTCAAGTCCGGATTCGATGATAACCCGGGCTTCTGAGATCTGCGCCCATTTTACCGGGATTCCCAGCCACGGATCTGATGAACCCCACCTGCCCGGACCTATAAGTACATAATTCTTTGCTGCTGCCCTGAATCCTGCATTAAGTTCCTCCAGTTTTACCGGGATACTATTGCTTTGGGAAGCGTCCCATTTTTCAGGATTAATGTAAACAATATCGCAGATGCCGGGAAATATGCCGTTGCCTAAGGCAGTGCCTGACCTAACAATTGTTTTATTGTCGTCTGTTTCGTCTATCACTATATCGCTTGCCTGGTCAGATTCAACTATCGGCCTGATCTGAAGAAGGTTGAAAACATGACGTCTGGTCTTATCATCTGCCATGTTTACTGCAAATTCAATTTCAATAGGAAGGTTCATCTCCTTCTGGCAAATCTCAAGAAGGTCTCTGAGTATTTCCGCAAGGGGAAAACTATTGTGCTGAAGTACGCCGGCAAAGGTCATCAGCCGTTTTCCATTCCCTTGTATTCCATCGCGAAGTATGTCATTGTTATAATCATATACCGATACCAGGTGCTTCAGGGAAGGATCATTATTTATATCCTTAATATTTACCTTGATCAGGTTCACTGCATCATTTGTTGAAGCAGTAAATTTCTCTTCATCCATATCCAGGGCATAGAAATACCGTTGTGTCTCCTTCATAGCCAACTCGTTGGATGACAATTGGAGTATTTTATTCGGGTACCTGGGTGAAAATCTTAATGAAACTCCTCCGTCAACAATATATTTCCCCAGGCCATAAGCGATCTTAACGATACCATCCTCAGGTTTCTCCGGAGCGATTGGGTAAAAGTTTATGGATCTCGCCACGCCGGAAATAGTTGGATAATACATATTTCCATAGGGGGACCCACATACCTCCTGAAGTACAATTCCCATCTTTTCCTCATCAATAACGTTCGATGTAGCCTGGATATAACCCTTGCTGCTCTTAAAATACACTGAAGCGTAAACCGATTTGATGGCCATAGTAAGCATCTCCATGGTATGTGCAAGATCGTTCCTGTTCACAGGGATCATATAGGTTGAATAGATACCTGCGAAGGGTTGATAATGCGAATCTTCCAGCTTGCTTGAGGATCGTATTGCAATCGGAGCTGCAACATATGAAAGCATTGTATACAGATCCTGGTGTAGTTCTCCATGAAACCTTGCATTTATAAAATGGTTCAGGATCTCCTCATCGCTCATGTCCGACAGGCCTATCTCATAAAGATTGTTCGTTTCCATGAAGTTGTCGAAGATATCTGTACTCAGAACAACCGTGCGGGGAACGGTAAAAGTTACATTCTCATACCTGTTGAAAAGCCTGTATTTCTGGATCACAGAATCTATAAATGCAAGTCCGCGAGCTTTTCCCCCGATAGATCCCTCTCCTATTCTTGAAAATGTACGGTAATCGTCATAGGTATTCCTGTCAAATTCGGCTATAATACCACGGCCCTTGCTGATACGGAAACTCGAAATAGCCTCAAGTATATAGCTTCTTACAGCTGCAACATTTTCAAAGTCATCTTTAGTCAGGTATTTAAAGAGTTGGGCGACGGGAAATATTGCCCGGGCATTCAGCCATTTCGAAAAATCATTCTTTTCGGCATGAAAGGAAAGCACCCTGTCGGGTATCTCCCGCATCTTTTGCTGAAAAGCTTGCAGGTCCTGCGCACGGCCTATCACTTCATTCGTGTCGGGATCAACAAAGAGGAATTCCCCGAAACCGAAATGTGCAATTATGTAATTCCTGATCTCAATGGAAAGGGCTTTTGAATATTTATGGATAAATCCGGCACCTAATTTTTCCGCAAGTGCTTTATTGCTTTTATCGGATGATTGCAACAATACCGGCATATATGGATTTTCCTTCCTTATCTCCTCAACAAGTTTCAGCCCCAGTTTCTGCTTGTTATCCCGTTTGTTATTTTTTTTGAAGCTGACATCGGAGATGATCCCAAGCATGTTTTCCCGGTACTTCCTGTATAGTTCCATTGCTTCATCATAGGTGGTAGCAAGCAGGATTTTGGGTCTGCCCCGCATTCTGAGCATTTTCTGATGTTCATTCAGGGCCTCCTTCATAAATTCCCGTGACTGCTGAAGTACAATGCGATAAAGTTCTGGCAGGTAACTGGATGCATAGCGGATCGAATCCTCAACAAGCATGATGGTTTGCACTCCCACTTCATCAATATCGTGGGTGGCATTCATTTCATCCTCGATCAGTTTAATGATCGCAAGAAGCAGGTCAGCATTCCCAAGCCAGCAAAAAACATAATCGATGGCTGACAGATCCTCCTTTTCAAGCCGGAGACTCACTTCCCTGTTAAAATGTGTAAGCACAACAATTGGGATATTCTTATAGGCTTCCTTAATCCTTTTCGCCAGGTTAAAGGGATCGATATCTGCAATATTCAGCATCTCGATAACCAGGTCGATATCCTGCTCTTCGAGAATTTTAAAAGCATCGCGGGAGGTGTTTGCCTGGATGAAAGTTGGCGGGTAGCGAAGGTTCAGGGATACATATTCGTTGAAGATCTGTTCATCCACCCGGCCATCTTCCTCCAGCATGAAGAAATCATAATTGCTGCTTATGATCAAAACCCTCCTTATCCGGTTCTGCATGAGGAGGTTGAAAGCAGTATGGCTAAAATCTATGGTTGGGGATCCTAAATCTCTTGGTCTTGATTCCATTAATCGTCAGTTAAAACAACACCGTTATACTTACATTCATGCAACACAGCAGATATTCGCTTTTTACCATCCATCAAAACACAAAGGGCTCTTTTAAAAACTATGTGCTTTAAAAATTCCGTTTCCTCCATCACTTTCTGCAATTCCATAAGGTCCCATGAAATAAAGGAGGTACGTGAATCATACTGTATGCTGAAATACCCGACATTCATAGATGTTACATTGTGAAAGAAGTGAGAACCAAGCGAAGCATCAAGCGGAAAATTTTCCATGCTGGTCTCTATAATAATCTTTGCACCTGAAATGTTTGACCAGTTCACCGGAATCCCTATATATGGATCTGAGGTACCCCACCTCCCCGGGCCAATAAGAATATAGTCCAGCTTTTTCGATGTCATCTTCTTATTTAACACCTCAAGTTCTGCCGCGATTTCCTTTGTTCTGTTCTTATCAAAAGTCTCCCTTTTTACAAATATGATATCCTTTATGTCTTCAATCTTTCCGTTTCCCATGCTCTGTTCGGCAAAGATCAGCATTTTCTCCTTTTCAAATTTCTGAACATCGAAAGAGAATCCACTTCCTGTTCCCAGCATTGGTTTTATCTGTAAAAGATGAAAGGAGGGCTTCCCGTTTGGGGCCTTATCAAGGTCGAGCGCATATTCGATCTCAACAGGAGACCCAAGAGCCTCTTTTCCCACATCCAGGATAAGCCGGATAGTTTTTGCAAGTGGTACATAATCATATTTCAGGATGTTCGCAAAATTGAGTATCCGGGGTCCGGCAGAGCTTAATCCAGGCTCGATCCTGTCATTATCAGCATTATAAACTGAAGCAAGATGCCTGAGGACATCATCGCTCTCAGCAACCGAGATCGGAAGTTTTGCAAGGTTTCCCTCGCTTCCCATGCTTACGAAATCCACTTCCGCACTCTTCATATCGAGTGCAAAAAAACTTATCTGTGAATCTTTGTAGAGTTTCATGGGGGAATTAACTTCCAGCGCAGGATATACTGGTGAAAAACGGTACGATTTCTCCCCGTTTACAACATAATGCCCCAGTCCCAGGGCTGCCAGGGCATATCCATCTTCCGGTTCCATATGGGCAACAGGATAATAATTATGGGATTGGGCAGTACCGCTGACATGCGGATAAAAAAAATCGCTGTGAACTGTTCCAACAACTTCCTGGATCACTATCCCCATTTTTTCCTCTTCAAGTTTAAAGTTTATTGCTTCGAAATAGCTCCTGGAATGGGGCGAATAGATAGAAGCATAAACAAGCTTTATACAGGTCGCTAACTGCTTGAACCTGTTGTTGAAAGAGATATCATTGTTTGGGATCAGGTAGGTATCAAAAATGCCACTGAAAGGTTGCATGGTAGAATCTTCAAGAAGGCTGGAGGACCTTATGGCGAGTGGCCGGTTCAGGTGCTTGAGCAAGGATTTAAGTTTCTTCTCAAGATTATAGGAAAGCTCCCCTTCATTAAATAAGCTGCGCACCTCGTCATAGCTGTAGTCCTTGTAGATGAGATCCTTCAGCGAATTTCTCTCCATGAATATATCAAATTCATCTGTTCCTACGATACAGGTCCTGGGAGCCCTGATGTTAAGTTCAGGAATAATATCAGGGAAGTTAAGGTTATAGATCAGTGTATTTATAAACGCACAGCCTCTTCCCTTTCCTCCCAGTGGCCCGTTGCCGAGACTTACAATATTTGATTCATCCAGAAGGGCTGATTCCTCGAAATTAATGATCTTACCGATGTTTGATTCATTACGGTATTTTTTGATCACATGTTTAAGGTAATTTCTAAAATCAAGTGGAGTCTTAAAATCAGTCACCTTCACAGGGTTAATCATCTTGGCGATCTTCAATTCACCTCGTGCCATAAGCCAAAGTGAAAAATGATTCCTCTTCCCGTGATAAACGAGGGATTCCACAGGGATCGTTTCAATATGCTGTTCAAATTCCTTCAGCGATTTAGCTACAGCGATCTTTTTGCCGCTTGCATCCTTATATACAAAGTTTCCAAAACCAAGATGGTGGGATATAAAGTTCCTGATATCGTTGAGCAGGGTATCGGAGTTCTTGTTTATAAATGTACTTTTCAGCTCAAAGGCCCTTCTTGCATTTGTGACATCCGATGACTGGATAACGGTCGGGAGGTCCCTGACCAATTCTTTCACATGCTTAACAAGGGTGAATCCGGCATTCTCATCAACCTGGTGATTCTTCGTGAATTTCACATCAGTAATGAGGCAAAGAAGGTTATCCATTTGTTTTCCAACTATTTCCAATGCCTCCTCATAGTTGCTGGCATGAAGGATCTTCGGCCGTGCTCTTAAACGAAGAACCTTAAACAGGTCATCGGTACTTACATCGTCGATTATCCGCTTTGTCTGCTCGAGCACAATGTTATAAAGTAATGGCAGGTATCTTGAATAGTATTTTTCAGAGTCCTCGACCAGAAGTATTACCTTTACCATACCGATCTGGGTGTCATTATCTACGTTAACCCGGTCTTCAAGGTGTTTTACCATGGCAAAGAATACGCTTGAATCGCCATTCCAGACAAAGAGTTTATCAATATTGCTGAGTGTGGGATTTGCCTCCTTGAATTTCGAAACTTCGCGGTCGTTATTCAGAAGATAGATCGGAATATACGGATATTCCCTTTTTACGGTACTTGCAATGATCATCGGGGTGACCTTTTCCGTACCTATCATTAAAATTACAAGATCGAAATGATGGTTATTCATCTGCTCCATGGCCTCATCGTAGTTTGAGACTCCGGTAACACGGGGCATTGAAGTCAGGTTAAGCTGGTGGTATTCCCCAAGGATGTGTTCGGAGAACCGTCCTTCCTTCTCTATGCTGAATGCATCATAGAGTGTTGATACCAGCAGTATCTCCTTAACCTTATAGGGCATCAGGTCATGAAAAATATCCCTGTTGGCATTCTGCTTGTTCAGGAATTTTTGCAGAAGCATCCTGGAATTAATATCGCCCGGTTTCTGGAACTGGCTTAGTTCATGCCTAACAGAATCTTCATCCGCAGTTCTGTTCAACAGTTTCTGCGCCTGGATACTGTTAAGATAATTTGAAATTATACTGGCGAGATTATCAATAAGATGACGTTCCTCTTTAAGGAAAGGTCCCTCATCAAGTTCAGGAAAATCTTTCAGGTAATAGACCTGGACTTCTCCGTTTTTATTGCTTATGGTGGTAAACCTGGCTGACTGCATCCATTTGCTTTCCCTGAAACCCGGACTGGAAAAGAATTTGTCCTCCATCCTGATCCTTGCAACAGTCATTTCGGGATGTTGCCATGCGGCAGGCAGTATTCGTACGATCTGATTGAGTGTCTGTTCAAGGGGCCGTTTCTCCTTGATGATCTGGGTAGTCTGGTTGATACACGTCAGTTCCTTTAAACGCTCTTTGCGTTCAGCGATCAGGCGCTGGATATCTTCTTCTGACCGGGGAATCTGATCCATATCCGCATTGGTTTAAGAATATACAGAGTGATCACATAATGTGATCCATCCGGACAAACTATCAATTATAAGAAATCTTCCCTAAACCGGAACAGTTTACTCATCAATACGGAAAGTACTGCCGCTCCTGAGAAGCTCGTCCACTGTTTTGATCTTGGTAGTTTTTACCGCATTATCGACCTGTTCGTGCATCATCGTTTCAAATACAGTTGATTCTGCAGCTCTTATCACACCCATGGCCACAGGAAAATCGGGCAGCCCCATCCTTACCAGGTTATAGTGTGCAGAGTCGTCAGGGTCGGTGGCATCGTGGATAATAATATCCTCCTCGGTAATGCCATTCTCTCCAATAGTGACTACTTCAAGTTTGTTTTTATTATATCGGATCCCTTTGTTTTTTTGTGAACCAAAGATCATACGCTCACCATGCTTAAGATAGATCTGGTGATCTTCCCTGACATCTTTTCCTGTTATATCCTTGTGCACCTCGTTGGCAAAGATCACGCAATTAAGCAAAATCTCGACAACTGAGGTTCCTTTATGGGCTGCCGCCTTCAATATCACTTCCTTCATCATCCTGGGATCACTGTCGACCACACGGGCAAAGAACGTACCCTGGGCTCCCATAGTGAGTTCTCCTGGCTGGAAGGGGTTTTCAATGGTACCTTCCGGGGAGGTCTTGGTTATACTTCCCTTAGGCGTGGTGGGAGAATATTGTCCCTTTGTAAGACCATAGATCTTATTATTGAAAAGGATAATATTCACATCAATATTCCTTCTGATAATGTGGATAAAATGGTTTCCGCCAATGGCCATGCTGTCGCCATCGCCTGTCATTACCCAAACACTTAGTTCAGGATTCGCAGTTTTCACACCTGAGGCAATCGCAGAGGCCCTTCCATGAAGACTGTGAAATCCATATGTATTGATATAATACGGGAACCTGGAGGAACATCCGATTCCGGATACAAATACCATTTTCTCTTTTTCCACACCAGTTTCGGGTAATACGTTCTGTATTGTTGACAATACAGAGTGCGCACCACATCCTGCACACCATTTTACTGCTGTATCAAGCTTGAAATCCTCTTTCGAAAGAATCCCGATATCTTTAATTACTTCTGCCATAGCTCTGTCTGTTTCCGGTTATTTACTTACTTAATTTTCCTCCAGGATCGCTCTGAACTTTTCCTTCAATTCAGCAATAAAGAAAGGTAAACCCTGAACTTTATTGTATTGCATGAATTCATATTTCTGAAATTTTGCACGGAGGTAAAATGCGAACTGCCCCATATTTATCTCACAAACCACCCTTCTTTTGAATTTCGAGAATACTTCTTCAGTATTTCTGGGCAAGGGATTGATATAATTAAATTGCGCAAGGCTGATGCTCAGTCCTTCCTTCCTCAGGTCGGTAACGGCACTTACCAGTCCGCCGTAGGTTCCACCCCAGCCTATTACCAGCAGATCACCCTCATCACCTCCGATAACCCTCAGGTTAGGAATATCATCGGCCACCTTCTCAACTTTATTCTGCCTGTTCTCTACCATGATCTGGTGGTTCATGGGGTCGTGTGAAACCGAGCCCGTCACATCCTCCTTTTCAAGACCCCCGACCCTGTGCCTCAAACCTTTTTGTCCGGGTAAGGCCCAGTACCTGGTGAGTGTAAGCGGGTCGCGCCTGTAAGGTTTGTAATCAGCGTCATTATCCTGAACAAACGGGGGCTTTATTTCGGGCAGATCCTTTGTCGATGGAATACTCCAGAGTTCAGATCCATTTGCAAGGTATCCGTCTGTAAGCAGAATTACCGGGGTCATATGTTCAAGTGCGATCCTCGCAGCTTCAAAGGCGTAATTGAAGCAATTCGCAGGAGTGGTTGCAGCAATAACGACAACAGGTGATTCCCCGTTCCTTCCATAGAGTGCCTGCATCAGGTCTGACTGTTCGGTTTTGGTAGGCAGGCCGGTTGAGGGACCGCCGCGCTGAACGTTGACGATCACAAGCGGAAGTTCAGTTATAACTGCCAGACCGATCGCTTCACCTTTCAAGGCGAGACCGGGTCCAGAGGTTGTTGTAACAGCAAGTCTCCCGGCGAATGAAGCTCCTATGGCCGAACATATTCCTGCGATCTCATCCTCGGCCTGGAATGCAATAGCCCCGAGGTGTTTTCTCTTTGCGATCTCCTGGAGGATCTCAGTTGCCGGGGTGATAGGATAAGAACCAAGAAAAATTTTAAGGCCTGCACGCTCAGCGGCTGCAAGCAATCCCCATGCTGTTGCCTGGTTCCCTGTCATATTTCTGAAAAGACCTTTCTTATTCTTCACCGGGTCGACCAGGAAGGTTGTGGAAAGAGCCTCGATCGTTTCAGCATAGTTATATCCGGCGTGCAACACTGCAGTGTTTGCCTCGACTAAATTTTGCTTGCTCTTGAATTTAGATTTGAGAAAATCTTCTCCAAGTTTGATGTCACGGTTAAAAAGCCAAAAAAGCATACCAGCAACAAACTGGTTCCTGGTTTTATCAGCTGTCTTCTGATCAAGTCCGTGTAACTTGGCTGTGTCCCTTGTCAGGACAGTTATTGGAGCTTTAACTACATTGAATCCGACCAATGATTCGTCGTTGAACGGATCTTCTTCATACCCGGCCTTCTTATAATTCTTGTCATCAAAATTATCAATGTCAATAATTATGGTTGCCCCAGCTTTGATCCATTTCATATTTGCTTTCAGCGCAGCAGGGTTCATGGCCACGAGCACATCTGCCTGGTCACCGGGCGTTGTTATCTCTTTGTCTCCAATATGTACCTGGAATCCCGACACACCGGCAACAGTACCCTGTGGAGCACGAATTTCTGAAGGATAGTCTGGAAAAGTTGACAGATCATTTCCTATAAATGCTGAAGTGTCCGAAAATTGTGAACCTGTTAGCTGCATGCCATCACCCGAATCACCTGCAAATTTCACAACAACCTCTTCGAGATGTATGACTTTAGGATTTTTTCCCATTTCGGTTTTAGGTAGTTAAGTTATTAATAAAAAACTGTCAAAAAATTTGCCGGAATTTACGTCCTGAAACGTTTGCCGGCTTCTTAATTTTAATTAAAACACTAAGTAACAAAGTTATTTAAAATCATGTACGTGATTCACGCTAAAAAAGTTCTTTTTAACATATTCATAAACAGCTGCATGAAGCTCCGCTTCGAATATTGATTAATTTCAATTACCGGTCAACCCTGTCTAATTTCGATAGTACCCGGAAATCTCTATTTCTTTAAGAACCAAAAAATATTAAAAAATGTTTGCAAAGATTGTTGCTGGTAAACGGATAACTGCTTTTCAATATTTAAAAGATTATAAACATTCACCTGTTTTCCGAAAAAGAACCCTTACCGAAGTATTTGAATTAACATGAACTTCTGATTTACCACGTTTGACCGCAGATTATTTTTTCGACAGGTTTAAAGGGGTGTCGCTAGTGCATATTCGCAGGGTTTCACGAATTTATTTACAGGCAGGACATGAAGGGGGAGGGAATCCACAGATGAGCAGCAATAGGAGTACTTAGGAGTACTTAGGAGTACTTAGGAGTACTTAGGAGTGCCTGACCTTGATACCTAATACCTTGTGCCTCGCGCCTCGCGCCTTGTGCCTTGTGCCTTGTGCCTTGTGACATCTGACACCTCATACCTGAATCCTGAATCCTGAATCCAATTGCCTTGCCCCTCGACTCCATTCAGTCTGCCCGGTGCTCCGTGCCCCATGCTCCATGCTCCATGCTCCGAGCCCCGTGCTAAGAAGGCTGTAGACTGTAGACTGTAGACTGTAGGCTGTAGACTGTAGGCTGTAGACTGTAGGCTTTACGCTATACGCTTTACGCTTTACGCTCAACGCTCTAGGGTTGCATCCCGGTCAACAAGCTGCCTTGCCCCTCGACTCCATTCAGTCTGCACGGTGCTCTGAGCCCTGTGCTCTGTGCTCTGTGCACTGTGCTTCTCTGAGCTTCTTTGTACCTCTCTGTGTAACAGCTATTACACAGAGATTCTTACCAGCAGAACGTGTAAAAGAAGGCCCTTCTGAGGAAATTATTCAGGCGAGTACCAGGATGCGTAGAAGAGGTAGTTGTCCGCAATACCCTTGATCATCTCTTCAGTTTGTGCGGGATCCACGGATTTGATGCGTTTCGCGGGGACTCCTCCATAGATACTTCCTGGTTCTACAATAGTATTTTGAAGCACTACGGATCCGGCTGCTATTATAGAGTTTTCGCCTATCACTGAGTGGTCCAGCAGGATCGATCCGATGCCGATCAGGCAATTCTTTTCAATTTTAGCTCCATGGACGACAACATTGTGACCAATAGAAACATTGTCGCCAATTTCAACAATTGATTTTTTATAAAGGGTATGCAATGTGCTTCCATCCTGGATATTCACCTTGTTTCCGATCCGTATTGGATTTACATCTCCTCTTAACACGGTGTTAAACCAGATCGAACAATCGTCTCCTATTTCAACATCGCCTATAATGGTCGCATTTTCAGCGAGGTAGCAATTCTTTCCAATTTTCGGTGTGAATCCCCGAAGTGATTTGATCAGTGCCATATGGATCTTTTCTCTAATTCGATTTTTTCGTTGAAGAACATATTTGCGATGATCTCGAATGAGGGTGTGTGATCAGAGACGAAGAATTTGTCCTTTCCGGCCTTGGAGCTTGAAAGCATATTGTTTTCAGTGAGGTAGCGCTTCAGGTATTCCGCAACAATGCGGGCTGTATCGATCACATTCACATCAAAGTTATAATACCTGCTGATCTGGTTCCGGATGATGGGATAGTGGGTACAACCCAGGATCAGCGTATCAATGTCCTTTAGTTCCTGCCTGGAAAGATAGGAACGGATGATTGCGTTTGAGATATCGTCGAAAACAAAACCTTCCTCTATCATGGGGACAAATAAAGGGGTTGCCAGCGAGCAAACTGAGAGATGAGGATTGATCTTCTGTATTCCCAACTGGTAGCTTTTTGAATCTATTGTTGCCTTTGTTCCTATTACTCCAATTTCCTTGGCATCGGCATAGCTGGTAACATAATCTATTACAGGATCAACAACATTCAGTACCACTGCCCTGTCGCCTACGTGTTCTTTTACTTCGCTGAATGCATTTGTAGAGGCTGAATTACAGGCAATAAGTATCATCTTGCATCCATTTTCAAGAAGAAAATCGGCTATCCCAATGGAATATCCAACAATGGTTTCCTTTGATTTATCACCGTAAGGCAGATGGGCTGTATCACCATAGTAATACAATTGTTCATTGGGAAGCATTGCACTGATTGCATGTGCAACGGTAAGCCCTCCAACTCCGGAATCAAAGAGGCCTATCGGATAATTCGTATTGCTCATAGTTCAGATTATGTAACTAAATTACAAAAGAAAAGCACAGACCAGTGCCTGTGCCTTAAAAGTGATGAAATAAATTCTGATCTTAGATACCAGGTTGCAGTAATTCGCTCGGATCGTAAGTGATATTGAATTTTTTCATAAGAACCGGAACGAGGTCAACGCTTTCGCCAGACACATAGACAGGGTTACCTGCAGAAACATCAAAAACATAGATCAATTTCATCTCTTTTGCAGACTCATTGATTGCTGTAATGATTTTATTGCTGATGGGCCTGATCAGCTTTACCTGCTGCGCCTGCAGATCCTGCTCTATTCTTTGCTGGAACTGCTGTGCACGATACTGTAATTCCTGTATCTCCTGTGCCTTTACATCTTTAAGAAGCTGGGGAGAAGCAGTATCATTGTTATAATCATCAACCTTCTTGTTAATTTCAACAGCCAGTTTCTCCAGTTCGAGGTTGTAGGTACTGTCAAGTTTTGTGAGTTGCTTCATCGCCTGGTTATATTCAGGCATTTTTGAAAGAACATATGTTGCATTCACATGTCCGAATTTTGCAGTTTGAGCTGTTGCTCCAACAGCGATCAGGCCAAATGCAAATGCCAGAATTGCTTTTCTAAATAGTTTCATTATTGTATTATTTATAAAAAAATGTGTACAAAAATAAGCTTTTAATTATTACTTGTATCCCAACTTTTGTAATATTTCATCGCTCTTGTCAAACCTAGGATTAGAGTAAAGGATTGACGCACCGCTGGCAGTATCAAAGATGATTGCATAGCCTCCCTCGACAGTCATTTCCTTAACTGCTTTGTATACTGCATCCTGTATTGGCTTAACAAGTTCTTCTCTTTTATTGAACAGTTCACCCTCGGCACCAAAATACTTTTGCTGAAGGGTTTTAGCGTTCTTCTCCTTCTCTATGATCTCCTGTTCCCTTTTAGCCCTCATTTCCTCTGAAAGCAGAACACGCTCAGCTTTATATGATTTATACATCTCGTCGATGGCATCATATTCCTTTTTAACTTCAGCTTCCCATGCTTCAGATAATTTGTCAACCTCGTCCTGTGCTGCAGTATAGGATGGTATATTCTTTAAAATGTAATCAGAATCCACAAAGGCAAATTTCTGTGCGAAAGTTGATCCGGTGAAAACGATGGCTAAGGCTGCCAGTAATAATATTCTTCTCATGACATTTAATATTTGGTTCGTGAAATTTTAATCTCTTATCTTTTAAATACAAACATTATACCAAACGTTTTACGGGCTCTGCCATAGGGATTTTCGGACAGACTTTAAATTGATCCGTATCTAGAATTGCTGGCCGATGGTAAAGTGGAACTGTGAACCACTTACGCCTGCACCTTCATAAGCCTCGTCAAAACCATATCCCCAGTCAACCCCCAGCAAACCGAACATCGGCAGGAATGCACGAAGGCCAACTCCTGCAGAACGTTTTGCCTGGAAGGGACTGAAGTCCTGGATACTGTACCATGCATCCCCCGCCTCCAAAAATCCAAGGACATAAATGGTTGCCGATGGATTTAAAGATACAGGGTACCTGATCTCCATTGTTACCTTTGTATAGACATTACCTGATTTCTTTCCCGAAAGGCCGGGTACGACCTCATTATTATTATTCAGGCGGGGAGTCAGTGAGCCGTTCTCATATCCCCTCATTGCAATAGTTTCCCGTCCGTAGAGGTTGTATCCCGTTAATCCGTCGCCTCCAACATCAAAGCTTTCAAAAGGTGATGGCCCGATATCCTTGTTGTACATGCCCAGGTACCCAAAATGCATACGGGTATAAAGGACCAGATTCTCATATATTGTCTTGTACCAATCTCCTTTAAACATCCACCTGTGGTATTCAACCCATTTGTACCTGACCTCTTCTGATGCTGTTTTATAATCGATTGTATTATTAAACAAGGAATAAGGCGGTGTTATTTGCAGACTGAGGCTGATATTTGATCCCCTGCGCGGATAAATTGGCTGATCGGTTGAATTCCTTCCAAGCGTGGTGGTAAGACTCAGGTTATTGAAAGTTCCGTTCTCAGCGAGGAAGTTCTGGTAATCTTTCAGGTGGTACCGCTGGTAACTAAGTGAATTTTGCAGGGTGAAAAAGTCATCCGGCCAGTTCAGCCTTCTTCCCAGCCCTATCGAGGCTCCACTGATCTTCATGTATTCTTCAGGAACATCGGCATCAAAATTCCAATAGCTGTAGTAATTCTGATTCATTTTAGAATGGAATACCGATACAGAGAACGAATTACGTTTCTTCCCTCCCAACCATGGTTCTATAAATGAAAAGTTGTATGACTGGTAGAATTTCCCGTTTGTCTGGGCACGAAGGGACAAAGTTTGTCCATCACCCGACGGAACAGGTCTCCAGGCTCCTTTTTCAAATAATCTTCGGGCAGAGAAATTAGAGAAGCGAATACCTGCAGTAAAAATGAGCATGCCGGCACCATAACCGCCGGATACCTCCAGCTGATCATTGGCACGTTCTATAAGTTTGTATTCAATATCAACGGTACCGTCCTGGTCATTTGGTATAGGATTAGGTTCTATCTGCTCAGGGTCGAAATGTCCAAGCGAGGCAAGTTCCCTGACGGAACGAATGATATCCTGCTTGCTGAAAAGGTCCCCCGGTTTTGTCCAGATTTCTCTCCTGGCCACATGCTCATTGGTTTTGGTATTTCCGGAAACGATCACTCTGTTTACAGTTGCCTGTTCTCCTTCCCTGATCCTGATCTCGAAGTCAATGGTATCATTCTCAACGCTTACCTCAACAGGGTCCATGTCGAAGAAAAGGTAGCCATTATCAAGATATACACTGTTAACAGCATCTTCATCCATGAACAGTCTCTTGTCGAGAATACTCTGATCGAATACATCTCCTTTTTTTATTCCAAGAACGGAAGAAAGGACTTCAGAAGGATATTTTGTATTTCCTATCCATTCTATTGATCCAACATGGTATTGATTCCCTTCTTCAATTTTTACATAAAGATTTACACGGTTTTCTTCTTCAGACAGAACGACCATACTATCGCCCAGTACTTTCGCATCGCGGTATCCGTTCTTATTATAAAATTCAACCAGGCTGGCTTTGTCTTCCTTCAATTTCTCCGCTATCATTTTTGAAGATTTGAAGATATTCAGGTTTACCTTCTTGGTATTTTTCATGACCCTTTGAAGGCGTTGATCTGTAAATACATTGTTCCCTTCAAAGAAGATCTCGTCGATCTTTATCCTTTCATTCTTATCAACCACGATCCTCAGTTCGGCCATATTAACCCTTACACTGTCCATTTCCTGGAAGATCTCTACTTCGGTATTAAGGAAACCCTTATCGATAAAATGCTCCCTTATTATCCTCTTGGTATTGTCGAGAATATCGGCTGTGATCTGCTGCCCGTTGCGAAGATTGATCTTTTCCTGTAGGTCGGTTTCTTCAGTTTTGCTGATCCCATCGAATGTGAGCCTGAGCATTCTTGGCTGTTCGAGAAGGTAAAGGTCGATCCATACCTTATTTCCCTCTATATTTTTGGCGCTTATCTTTATATCAGCGAAGAGTCCCTGCTCCCAGAATTTATTGAGTACTTTGGTGATATCATCCCCGGGAAGTGTGATCGTATTTCCGGCTTTAAGCCCGGAGAGGCTTACCAGCACTTCCTTCTGGATGTATTTTATACCACTGACCGTAACCCCCTCGATCACGTATTCTTTCGGATTGCTGTAATCCATGACCTCCATACCATCATAATCAATGGTAGTTGAATCTTGCTGTGCGAGCATCAGAACAGATGATCCCAGGAGTGATAATGCCAGAATTAATTTCCTCATATGTACCCTAATTATTTACCGTAACTGCCTTGATCTGGTCTTTTACCCGTCCGAAGCGTCGGTCACGTCGCTGATAATCGATGACAGCCTCATACAGGTCTTTCTTTCGAAAATCAGGCCAGAGAACCTGTGAAAAGTACAATTCAGTATACGCAAGCTGCCAGAGCATGAAGTTACTGATTCGTCTTTCTCCACTTGTTCGGATAAGCAATTCAGGATCAGGTATGGTCGAGGTATTAAGGTACGATTCAAACATGCAGGAGTCTATCGAGTTGATATCCAGTTTACCGTTTTTCACATCTTCCACGATCTTTTTCACGGCACTGGTAATCTCCCAACGGCCACTGTAGCTAAGTGCTATAACAAGTTTAAGCCCGGTATTCCCGGAAGTATAATCGATGGCGCTCTGAAGCTGTTTCTGAACTGCGGGAGGCAGGTCATTCAATTCGCCGATCGCAAGAAGACGAACATTGTTTTTGTGAAGTTTCTCGGTTTCATTTTGAATAGAGGTGACCATCAGGCCCATCAGGGCATCGATCTCTGAGCGCGGTCTGTTCCAGTTTTCCGTGGAAAAAGCATAAAGTGTCAGGTACTCAATACCCAGTTCACCTGCAGCTTCCACAGTTTGCCTGACCGATTCAACTCCATTCTGATGTCCGAAAACGCGCATATTCCCGCGATTTTGCGCCCATCTGCCGTTGCCGTCCATAATGATCGCAATATGACGCGGTAATTTTTCTTTTATAATCAGTTCTTTTAGATCCATTTCAACTACACTTCAAAACTGTTAATCGTATGTCGGACAATCTTCCCAGAATTTAAATATCTTATAGGTTACAAATACTCCTGTAAAGAAGTACCAGTCCCTGTTACCAAAAGGAGCGATTGCACCATCCAATGGCGGATTGGTGTGACCGTCGACCAGGTCGGAAAACGTTTTCCTTGCGCTGGCCTCAACTCCGGCACTTAACCAGTGCCCCACATTTAACTTATATCCTATTCCGAACGGCATAATAACATGCGATTTAACATCGGGTGAAGGAATGATCATTAAATCATAACCCAATCCCGCGAAAACGTACGGACTCGATTTTGTTTTACGGTTCGCTGTTTTATAGGGTTCCCAGTTAAACTCGAAATCGAGCCCCAAATCTACGAACTTTGCGTTAAAATCCGTGCTTCCGCTGGCAGAATTTAATCCAATATAATCAGGATTTGATCCGCTGAGACCATGATATATGGCATGTGCCCTGAGAGAATTTCGCTCGTTAAAATTATATCTTATGATTGGTCCGATCGCAATTGCAGGCATAGCGTAGTGTACAGAGGGATTAAGGTCTCCCGTATAGTAAGAGGTACCGGCAAATATACCGGGGTCATATTTCTTTTGAGCTGATAAGTTAAAAGAAGTTAAAACAAAAATAACCGACAGCAGAAATGCAATAACGATGGAATATTTTCTATCTCCTTCCATACTGACTAAAAATCGGGCGCCCCTTCCTGTCATTTCTGATCTTGAAAATTGCTTTAAAACTAGTAGTGATGTAACGGTCTTTATAATCAGAGTAGTCCGGATTAAAATATCCATCGATCCAATCCGAAAATGATAACCTGCCCCCGATTTCAAATCCAAGATCCAGGGATGAATTCAGATTCAATTTATAACCAACTCCTGCAGGTATAACGAAACCCCAATGTAAATTATTACTATAACTTGGATTTGTAACTGCCTCTTCTCCTCCGATCTCCCTTACAATGGATTTTGAAAGAATTCCTCCGCCGCCGGCAAAAATATATACATAAGAAACCCCATAATTGTTTACCATTCCACGCCTGTTGAACATAGCTGAGGATCCAAATGTCCGCCCACCTCCAAATAAATTATAGTCAAGTCTTAAAAGTGGTTCAAAACATTGCGATGTAAACATCAGGTTCCTTGGTCTTGAGGCAGGATCTGAACCCCCGAGCATCAGATAATTGAGGTCGAGTTTAACCGTGAGGTCTTCCAGTATTCTAAAACCAATATGAGAGAATACATTAATACGTGTATCAGCTAAACGGAGGGATTTTATTGAATAATTCTGCGAACCAATATCCATAAACGGATGTGTTGTACCTGTTCCAATAGCAGCCTCATACCTCAAAAGTTTCCAGCGCTGGGCCTCAACTTTACCGGGGATGACAAATAAGAAGAGCAGTATATAGATCCAGATGCGTCGGTTCATTATCATTGTATATGATTGAGCAAAGATAAAAATAATGATTTAATTGCAATAAGCAGTTATAGAGCAGAGAATTTTATGACATCCATGAAAGTTGATGTTTATTGTCTCAGTTACGTTTATCGATACCCCACATCAGTTTGTTGCGAAGGGTACTGTAGAAACTTATATTTTCTATCCTTACCATTTTAAGTGTATGGTCGGACCGGCAAATGGTTATCTTCTCTTCAACAGGTATATCCCATGAATGGCTGTCGAGGGCAAGTTGATACACCGGTTCACGCGTGTCCACCGTAAATTGAAGTTTAGCCTTTCCGGGAAGTACCAGGGGCCTGACAGTAAGGTTATGCGGGGCAATCGGGGAAAGTACCATTGTGTCCGATTCAGGAACTACGATGGGCCCTCCGACACTCAGGTTATAGGCAGTTGATCCTGTCGGAGTAGAGAGTATCAATCCGTCAGCCCAGTAAGAACTCAGGAATTCTTCGTCAACATGCACATGAATGGTAACCAGGGAAGCAGAGTATTTATAGATCCTCATTTCGTTGAGTGCAATATTAAATGTGGGGACACTGTTCCCCGTTGAGGTGGCTTCAAGCAGCATCCTTTCCTCCAGGTCATAACGTCCGCTGAATATGCTTTCAAGGGATTCTTCAAGACTATCCTGGCTGATATATGAAAGGAAACCCAGCCTTCCGGTATTTATACCGACAACAGGAATATCCTTTTTCCTTACAATAGAAAGTGTTTCAAGAAATGTTCCGTCGCCACCAATGGAAAACAGGAAATCTGTATCAGCCGGCAGATCCTCATGGGTCTCGAAAACTCCTTTTACCACGGGCCTTAACCCGGCACTGGATTGAAGGAATTCATAAAAAGGCCTGAAGATAAAAACATCGGTATTCATGGAATTGAGCCTGCTGAAAAGGGTGGCTATATTTTCCCTGAAGGTGGGGTGAAAATTTCTCCCGAAGATGGCAACTTGCATGATCAGACGTTGAGATAGTTTAAAAACTCGTCGAACCTGTCCTGGTAAAACTCATCCAGATCCTTTGAATTCATGTAGGATGCAGATATTGTATAATTATACCTGTTTAAAGTTTCTATTATTGATGTAACATCCGTTGAATTGATCTTGAGCGTGACACTCAGTTTCTGTGTTTCAGGATCATTTGACACGTACAGGCTAAGGATCTTCGAGTTATTGCTCTCAACAATATTTGAAATTTCAGTGAGCGAATAATCTATTTCATTCATCTCAAGGACCACGATACCCCCCGGGTGTTGCATCGCTGACAAATTGGCAAACTGTCGCGTAAGATCATCCAATGTGATAACCCCAAGGTAATTCTGTTCACTATTCAGCACAGGAACCAGGCTTAACCTCAACCTCGATACCACTTCAATAACCTCGTATATATGCTGCTTGTCAGAAACAAATGGCCTTTGAAGTGACAATTCATGATTGCCTATAGGCTCCCCGGGATCGTTAAGATCAAATATATCCTGGTCCGAGATAAGACCCAGAAACTGCTGGTGGTTGACAATGGGGAGGTGTTTGACCCTGAATATTTCCATCCAGTTCAGCGCTTGTACACCGTTGTCTGAAGTCTTCAGAGCCGGGACTACATCTGATATGAGGTTTCTTGCGAGCATCTGTGTAAAGATAGTTTATTTATGTATAATCAAAAATCAGGCCAACAGGGAATGTGGGCATTTTATGCATCCTCCCCGGGGAGAGGGATGGGAATATTGGATCCGGAATAATTATCTTTGAAAAAAAAATTATGATCATTGCGGAGCAAAAAAGAAGGGAGAACATTGCAGAGTACCTTATTTATATGTACCAGGTGGAGGATTTGATCAGGGCAAGCGGATTTGACCTGTTAAGGATTGAACAAAATATAATAAACCAGTTTGATACCACCTATGATGTGAAACGCGAAATGCTGGAGTGGTACAAGGGACTTGCCAACCTCCTTGTGGACGAGGGAAAACAAAAAACCGGGCATATGGATTTCCTCAACAGGATCGTCGGTGAGCTTGATGAATTGAATACCAGTCTTCTCCATGCACCACTTAACACTGAATTCAAGGATATTTACGATAAAGCAAGGGCAAATATTGAGGCACTCAGGAAACGCTCCGGACAGAAATCTGAAAGTGATGTTCAGTTATCGCTTAATGGTTTATATGGCTTACTTATTCTGAAGCTGAAGAAAACCGAAATTTCTGGAGAGACGAATGATGCATTCATAAAAATATCGGAATGGATCGCCTTTTTGTCAGCTGAATATATGAAAAATGAGAGCCTGTAATGAAACTTTTTTTCAGAAAATATGGCAATGAAGGGCCTCCGCTGATCATTGTGCACGGACTTTACGGATCTTCTGATAATTGGGTTACAATAGCACGGGAATTGTCAGAAAACTTTGAAGTATTTGCAATTGACCAGAGGAATCACGGGGAATCGCCACATGACGAAGTGCATGATTATGACGTCATGAGAGATGATTTACTTGAGTTCATGGAAGAAAACATGATCAGGAAAGCCACCTTGATCGGGCATTCCATGGGAGGCAAGACAGTTATGCACTTTGCTATGAAATATCCTGAAATGGTTGATTCATTGATCGTTATTGACATTGCTCCGATTGCATACCATGACCTGGCTGTGAACTCACATATCACAGCAAACCATTCGAAAATGATCGATTCAATGCTTGAATTGGACCTGGGGAAATTTGAGTCACGGGAGCAGGTCTCAAGCGCACTTGCCGTGAACATTGGGTCGGACAGGATAAGAAGTTTCCTGCTCAAGAATCTCACACGCAATGCTGAAAAGGAATTCTGCTGGAAGATCAACCTGCCGGTATTGAAAAAATACCTCGATGCCATAATGGACGGACTACCCATTGAGGAGCATATAAAAAAAGGAGGTCTACGCGGCTTTCCGGTATATTTTATAAGGGGGGAAAATTCGGATTATATACAGGCTAAGGACCACGATACCATAAGGCGCCTCTTCCCTGCGGCCGAGATCGTGAGCATTCCAAATTCCGGGCATTGGGTGCATGCAGAACAGGGAGAACTGCTGGTGAAGAATTTGAAATACTTTCTCGACTAGCCAGCACTTCGGTTAAGCGCCCGAAGGTACATCTGGATCGTATTTTCCAGTCCGTAATAAAGTGCATCACAAATGAGTGCATGACCAATGGATACCTCTTCTATCCAGGGTATTTTGCCAACAAAGTAATTCAGATTGTTAAGGTCAAGGTCATGTCCTGCATTGATACCAAGCCCGATCTCCTTCGCAATATTTGCAGCATTGACGAATGGTTCAACAGAAGCAATTTTACCTGACTTAAAGTTCCTTGCATAGGGTTCGGTGTAAAGCTCCACCCTGTCGGTCCCTGTATCTTTAGCAGCTTTGATCAGATCATTTTCGGTACCAATGAAAATGGAGGTTCTTATTCCAGCTTCCTTTAGCCGAAGGATAATTTTTTTCAGGAATTCTGCATTCTTAATTGTGTCCCAACCCTCGGATGAAGTCAAAGCTCCCGGAGGATCAGGGACCAGTGTTACCTGGTCGGGCAGAACCTCAAGCACAAGGTCCATAAATGAATCTGATGGAAATCCTTCGATATTCAATTCTGTTGTAATATGTGGTTTTATCATTCTTACATCCTGGTACCTGATGTGCCGCTCATCGGGCCTCGGATGGACCGTTATCCCCTGGGCCCCAAAGCGCTGGCAATCAATGGCAGCCCTGAGCACATCAGGATTGTTGCCTCCACGTGCATTGCGAAGGGTGGCTATCTTGTTTATATTGACGGATAGTTTTGTCATTATATTCCTGTTTTCCGGGTAAAGTTAAGGAATTTGAAAAGAATGTGACTTACTTTTTGAAAACTGGCTCATCATCAGATTGATTTTTGCTGAAACTCCCTGAATTTAAAATTAAATGTAAGAGAGCCCGGAACCAAAGGATATAATTTTTGTTTTTAACTTAGCATCTATGAAAATCAAGGAAGCAAAATTTATAACATCGTCGCAAAGTGTAGCCCAGTGTCCAAAGGGAAACCTGCCGGAATATGCGTTTATCGGACGCTCAAACGTGGGGAAGTCCTCCCTTATAAACATGATCACGGATAAAAAGAACCTTGCAAAAACCTCTTCAAC
>CAYSAH010000007.1:0-3406 GCA_964428945.1 uncultured Bacteroidaceae bacterium
CCCGCCTGGTTCCTGATATTATCAGGAAGGTGAATATCGTTAAGATTCACCCGGTATTCCATTAATATACCCTCGAGGCTGAAGAGGGCTATATGCTCAAGTTGCTCCCGATAAAAAATAGCTTCATAATGGTTCCTTCGGTCATACCATTCTACATTAAGGGCATCCCTGAAATTGCCATTGAAGGATTCAAGCAGGGACTGAGAAGGATTGAATATACTGCTTCTGAATATTTTATTTATAAATGTATTCATTTCAATTGACTAATATATCGACGGTAAAAAACTGATAAGTAACGCTTACTTATCCTTTAAATATTTTTCCGTGTACAAATAAATGGTCCTGGTCCTGGCTCGCTTGAGTCGCATCTTGGCTGCGTCTTCGCTGATCCTCAAGGCTTCTGCAATTTGCTTCATGGATAATTCTTCTTTGTATTTCATTAATAAGAGCGCTTTCTCCTCAGGGTGGATCAATTCAAGGATCACAAGGAGGTTATCGTAATTTATTTCATCGATAATTTCACTGGCTTCATCGATTATTTCAGGGATCTCATTTTCCCTGTTCCAGTCGGGATAATGCAGTTTCTTATGTTCCCTTAAATAATCTATACAGTGGTTATATGTGATAGAATACAGCCATGATGAAAATGCTGAAAGCTGTTTAAAGCTATTTAATTTCTCAAAAGTTTTTGAAAAAACATCTTCAGTAAGTTCCTCTGCCTTCTCAGTGTTTTTTACAAAGGAATAGCATTTGTCCAGGACCCTGTTATAGTAACGCTTATATAATTCCTCAAACATTAGGGGAGACCCGTCCTCCCTGATCTTTGCGATTATTTCCTCGTCTTTGAGCGATATAAATGGCCTCTTGTTCATACGGGACGGAAACATCAGTTTCCTAAGTAAAAATTACATAATCTTGTGATGATGAATTGTAATGTAAGGTGAAATATTTGAAAGATAATAAAATATTTTTCAGAATTTCTGTTACTTTATGACATCTTTTCGTCAGAATGTCAAAAATCGTATGGAACATAAGGTGGAAGATGACAATGTAGAATTGTTGAATTATCAGCCAATAAATTCCGATACAATCCAATAAAATAAAACAAATAAACAAGTAAAATGAAAAACAAATTTTTTGCAGTATTGATTCTTGGCATCCTGGTATTTTCAGGTTGTACAAAATTACCACAAACCGAACTAAATGCAGCAAATGCTGCAATTGAGCAGGCAAAAGCATCGGGAGCAGATATTTATTTGCCGGATGATTTCATCGCTTTAAAGGATTCAATGAACGCCATTACAGTAAATATTGAATCAACTAAATCAAAGGTTTTTAAAAATTTTGCTGACGAAAAAGAGCAACTTGAAGGCATAACTGAACTGGCACTTCAGTTGAATGAACATACCCTGGCAATAATAGAGGAGCTAAAAGTTGAAATCCAAAAAACAATTGAAGAGGTTGGTCAACTTATTGAAGCAAACAGACAGCTTATACTGGAGGCTCCAAGAGGAAAAGAGGGAACATCAGCCCTTCTGGCAATAAAAGCTGAATTGAATACGATTGAAAGTTCGATCAACGAGGCCGCATTTATGCTCGAAAACCAGGAATACCTTGCAACTCTTGATAAAGCAAAGGCTGCAAAAGAGAAAGCTACAGCAATCAAGGAAGAATTAACCAGCGTTATAACCAAGTACAAAGCCAACGTTAAGGGCCGCTAATATCGCTGAAGACTTTTTTACCCACCCTGGTTGGTCTCCAACCAGGGTTTTTTAAGATTGAATTTTTAATGAAGAGGAAACGGGTAATTATTTTCATGTCCATACTTTTATTAGTGATGGTGATGATACCTGCAATTATTATCTCTAAAAAGGTATCCCCTGAAATTGAGATCAATAATGCAAGAAAAACACTTGCTGAAGCGGAATCTGGCAGGTCTTCCGTTTTTGCTTCTTCTCAATTTAGAAAAGCAAGTTCTTATTATGATTCAGCTTATACATCCTGGCAAAAGGAAAATGAAAAGATGATTCTTTTACGTGATTACACTGAAGCTAGGCAATATGCAATAAAATCAGTTGAGTTTTCCAAGACTGCAATTGAAACAGCAAATTCAAGGAAACTTGATTCTGCAGGGCTGTTAAAACGAAAAATTAAACTTGTTGAAGAAAAAATAAATGAGTTTGATGTGAAGTATGGAACTTTTCCATTTAACAGTGTGGACCAAAATAATCTTTCCAACTGCAAGTTACTCTTGAAGGAAGGTCAATTGGCAATTGAAAAGGATGACTATGTTAGTTGTAAGGTAAAACTTGATTTGGCTGAAAAGATTATTGTAAGCCTTCACAATAATTACAATGAAAGACAGGCTGTATATTTTCAGGATTTCAGCCAATGGGAAAAATGGGTTGAACAGGGGATATCCTCTTCTGCACAAAACGGAACCTCCTGTATAGTAATTGATAAAACCGCCAGGCAAGGAACATTCTATTCAAAAGGAAACCAGGTGATGAGTTTTAATATCGAGCTTGGTCCAAACTGGATCGGGGATAAGATTAAGCAGGGAGACAAGTCAACTCCCGAAGGTATTTACAGGATCATAGGTAAAAAAAGCAAGGGAAGTACGCATTACCATAAAGCACTTTTGCTTGATTATCCAAACGAAGAGGATAAAAAGAGATTTCAATTGAATAAAAAAAACGGAGTTCTTGATAAGGACGATGAGATAGGGAGTCTGATTGAGATTCATGGAGAGGGAGGCAAAGGAGCCGATTGGACAAATGGCTGCATAGCGCTTAAAAATTCAGAGATGGATCGCTTGTTTAATTTATGTCCGCAAGGAGCAAAGGTAATTATTGTTGGTTCGGTCAGACCACTGGATCAAATCTATAGCAAATCAGAATGAAATCTATAAACCCTCAGTTAATAAATATCTTTATCTCCAGGCTGTCCGGATCGCTAAACAGTTTTAAAGGAAGGATAGAAGGCTTTACAAAAGCTGCTACAGAAAAAAGCATTAAGTTTCTCCGGAAAAATTACAGGTACGTTGCAGTCGGTGGCCTGATAATCTTTGTTCCACTCATCATCCGGTTTGTCATATTTCAGACATCGATCAATTTTGACAATAAACAGGAGGCAAGCCAGGAAGTGCTGCTGAATGAGACTGTAAAAATTGAGAGGGAAACTGCGGATATCAGCAGAAAACTGTCAGTCCGGACACCCGGATCTTATTTCCTTGTGATCAATAGCGCAGCGAACGAATTCTCGCTCTATAAAGGTTCCAGGCTGATAAAAACAGATAAATGTTCAACAGGAAATTATGTCCTGTTAAAGAATGGTGATCAGCAGGAGTGGATGTTCAAAACCCCGAAAGGTGAATTCCGTATCCAGGGCAAAACTGTTGCCCCGG
>CAYSAH010000007.1:3416-12713 GCA_964428945.1 uncultured Bacteroidaceae bacterium
GGAGTGGATATTCAAGACTCCACGGGGAATGTTCAGGATCCAGGGAAAAACCACCTCGCCTGTATGGAAAAAACCTGACTGGGCATTTGTGGAGGAGGGATTGCCGGTTCCGTCGGCAAACCATTATTCAAGATTTGAATACGGCGTATTGGGAGATTATGCACTCAGCCTTGGACAAGGCTACCTGATCCATGGTACTCTGTACCAGCGATTTTTGGGATTGCCAGTAACTCACGGTTGTATAAGACTGAATGATGAAAACCTGGAGCTGGTTTATAATTGCTTAACGACCGGTTCTAAAGTTTATATTTATTAAAGGAGTTATTATGAATTTTGTCAGAAAAATATACAACTCAATAATACATCTGAGTTTAGCATTAAAGATATTCTATCCTCTTTCCATTTTAATTTTCTTCTTTCTGTTTGGCAAGGCGGTGGCTCCGCTTCAGAAATTCAATGAATTAAAGCAATTTGTTAGCAGTGACACAGTTTTTACCAAAGAATATGAAGCTTTGAGAAATCATCCTGAGCTCACAAAAGTAATAAGGGAAAAGGCATACAAGGAGTCGCTCCTTGCGATGGTCTCAGATGATTCCATTTCACTTGCTGTTCATCTTTCAGACAGTTCGGTCAGTCTCTATTTAAAGGGAGTCAGACTGCATACTAGCTATTCTGATCACCTTGAGAAGGCCAGATTGCTCGAAGCGCTTTCGAATATGGAATATGAGAAATTATTCTCGCAGCCACTTAAAATAGAAAAGCAATTTGCAACTATAGTAAAGGAACCCATTGTGATACGATATGCCCCGAAGGATACTGCTGAAGCTGCACTGACCGCGTGGGAACCGGATACCCTGGTGGAGAAACCTGCTTTTTTATTGCTTTCACTTGAGCATGGGATCAATATCCTATTTGAGCAGGATATAACCGATAATTTTCGGGGGAAGATAGTCAGGACCGCATTCTTCACTAAAATACTGATTAAAAATTCTGCCCGGTCCATTGCGAGATTCGTCACTTTCCGAAAGCAGGAATACTGTCCCACCCTTCGTCTTTGGATCCCGGTTGATGAACTGAGAGCAATATACAGGGCCTTACCACAGCAAGGATTGATCACGGTTTCAATTTAGGGGGAGGTGGATTAACCTTTTGACGCACAGTAGGCCGGATGAGTGCAGAAGATGTTCTAATGAGTCATTAGCCGAAACAGGGATTCGGCAAATAGCCTATACAAATATATGTTTTTCAATCATGGTTTTTTGAAGATAACTCCTCGAAAACAACCATTGCTGCAAATATCTATACCTTCCAAAAAAAAGGATAAGCTGCTCTTCCTGCTCTATACCGGAACATGAAAAGCAGATCGCCTTTCGTATTCAAACAGTGTTCACCAACAATTATTTAACACTGATCAGTGGAAAAGGGGCTTATATTTTTCTTTGTACTGGTATAAAAGGACCAGGTTCAGCATGGCAACAATAATTGCAGGTATAATATTCCAACCTCCGTTAAGGAAATTGAACATTAGGAAGTTTACTGAAAGTGGAGCCAGAAGGATCATCAGGAAAGGAACCCATTTTCCCCAGATCAGGACAATCCCCAGAAGTATTTCAAAAATATACAGGAAGGGAAGGAAGGGCAACACGGAATCGAGAAATTCCCTGGTGAAATCTTCCATATCTCCGTAACCTGTCGGCACGATATGAAGAAACATATTGGCTCCGTAAAGAACAAGGAACGCTCCCAGGATCATAGTGACAACTTTAGTGAATTTCGTAGTCTTCATTGTTTTATGATTTTAAATATTGCTGAACTAAAATTTTTCGGCTCCGGACAGATGGACCAATAGCCCTCAAAAAATCCTATAAAGATCAATGTCCGGATAAATCTTGCTAATAAAATGGGGCGTTAAAAAATTAAAAAACACCCGCAGGAAATTTGTTTAGGATAACCTGCGGATGTGAAATAAGTAAATTAGAAACCAATAGCAGCTTCTAAAACGATGCCACTGAATTTACCTCCTTCAAGGTGGGCATGAGCAGGTCCTGTGTAAGATTGCGTCACATAGTCGAGTTTCACAAGCACGTTTGGAGTCATAAACCAGCCTCCGCCAAAATTGATCCTTGAAACAGTAGAGCCATTATTGTCATCAACCATATTGTAACGACCAGCAACATAGAATGATTTGATGTTATACCTGAGTTGAGCGCCTAACTGAGAGAAATTCTGGTCGGAACCGTTACGGACACCATTCATCATTTCATAAAACCCAAATACTTCAAGTCCCTGGAATTGAACAAACAGTGCTCCCTGGATCGCAGTCATTTGTGATTGTCCACTGTTTGGGTCCCAGCGGCCTGAACGGAAATTGTCACCTGCAATTGTATCCATTACGCCATAGTAACGGGCACCTGCACGGTCACCGGCCCAAAGGTAAGATCCACTGTGTCCTTCAGGAACATGATACCCTGAAGCAGTAGCACGCAGGCGAAGGTCTTCATTCAGTTGCTTATCGTAACCAACTTTCCAGTTAAATACCAGGTCCTGGCCCAGGTTGGCACCTCGGCCGTAATTCAATCTGCCATTATTGGTACCTACTTCTGCAATAATACCATTGTTACGGTACATAATCTCCATTCCGGGGTTGGTAGTATATGAATCCATGATCCAGTTGCCAACAAATGGGTTGTTTAGGACAGCAGCATTGGTGCTGCGGTAGTAATGTGAATCACCAAAATCCGGGGAGTATACCCCAGCCTTAATAGTAAAATTCTCCATCAGCCTGTCAGTTCCTGGTAAAAATGGAAGCTTGTCGATAATAAGGTAACCGCCTTCAACCCATGCTTCGTTATGGTGCCGTGAGGACATAAAATTATTGATGTATAATTGGATACCAGGGGCAAGATCAGCTGTTACACTGAGGTTGGCAGTCGGTAAATTGAAATTGTGAGGCAGCGTCTTCAACGTGGCATTCGGAGCTTCATGGTTAAGGCTCTGCATCTGAAGAGCAAAATCGGCACCAACCGAAACTTTAACCTTCTCAAAATTCATACTATCCAGTTGAGGAGCTTCAAAATTTTGTCCGAAACCGGCCATAGCAATCACCATTGCACAAAAGAGTAAAATTGTTCTTTTCATTTTTACATAATTTAGATTTTAATACTTTATATATTGATTGTTAGGGGCTTAAAAATTTTATGCTGATTTAAACTGCAGGTTGAAAATTATATTCACTGTTTCACCTGTCTTTAAGGTTCCCATCATGGCAGTTGGAGGTTCAACATCGAAATCCTGCAACTTGATCTCCTTTGATCCCTCAATGGAAATATTTGTTCCTCCTTTAATAGATCCTGAAAATGGAATTGTGACTGTGTTTGATTTTCCGGCAATGGAAAGGGTCCCCTGGGCAATTCCCTTGATCTGGTCCCGGTCAACAGTTAGACCATTCACACCTGACAGGCTGAATTTTATCGTCTTATACTTGTCTGCCTGGATCGCTTCCCATGTTTTCTTATCCATAATCGAATTATGGCTACTCAGGTTTTTAGCAGGCATTGAGAATTCGACCTCTGAAATATTCTTTACATTCTCACCTTCACTGTCCAGCACCATTGAAACTGTCATTCCGGCGGCTTTCATTTCCCAGTCATGCACATTTGATGTGCCTGTAATGGTTATACTACTGTTGCTGTTATCAACTTTGAAGCTGCTCTGAGCCTGGACCAATTGCATTGCAAGGAAAAATCCTGCAGCTATAAATATGTACCTTGTTTTCATTTGTCCTGATGTATTTAATAGTAAAACTATAAATCCTATAAAAAGACTAGGACAAAGATAATTTCATGAACAACATTTGTGTTATTCAAATAACATGTTGGAAAACATATTTACGATTAAATCTCAGGAAATATCAATTCATATCAAATGTAAGTTGCAGTTTAACAGTAGGAAAGGAGATTTAAGGTTATTCTTTAGACTGATTAAAAATAACGATTGGAATTGTAAAAGGATTATCTCAATTTAACTTACTACATTTTTTAAGAGAAATAGTCTTCGGCGATGCAATGTGGTTTGCCTGGAATAACTTAAATGACTCTGAATATATTTCAACGATTAAAAGTGTAATTTTGCGATTCCAGTATTCTTATACCAAACACTGGTTGACTTCATATGTTATGTAATGAACCCTTAAACTGTAAATTGACCGATATTCATTTAAATAAGGCAATCTTCTTTTTTGTGTTCCTGATGACAGGTCTGATCATGAATGCTCAGGGCAGTTTTTTACTTGAAGGAAGGATAATGGATGGGGAAAGTGGGTTTCCTCTTGAAGGAGCTTCACTGGTGGAGATCGCTTCCGGATTGGGCACCAGCAGTGGTGCGGATGGACGATTCAGGATAGAACTTACAGAAGGGGAGAAACATCTGAAGGTAACTTACCTGGGATACGAAGTGTCTGATACAACCATTGGTTTTTACAAGCCGGCATTTATTGATTTCTTTCTGTTTCCAAAATCTATAGAATATGAAGAGGTAAAGATAATATCCAGCTCCGGCTCCGATTTTGTGAATTCAACAGGAATGGGAGAGGTGACATTGAACCGATTCGAGATCAACAACCTTCCGAAAATGTTAGGCGAAGCTGATCCGATACGCTACCTGCAGTTAACACCCGGCGTTCAGTCCAGCAGTGAAGGAGGAATTGGATTTTATGTCAGAGGGGGTAATGTAGATCAGAACCTTGTACTTATTGACAATGCCCTTATCTACAATCCCGGCCACTTACTTGGCTTTATCTCCGTATTTAATCCAGATATTATTTCGGATGTCAGTCTCATAAAATCCGGCATCCCCGCCAGGTTTGGTGGGCGGCTGTCGTCGGTTGTGCAGGTTAATCCTGACCGCGGCAGAAGCGATTCATTGCGGATAAAGGGACAAATAGGGCTGGTAGCCTCACGGGTTACGATTAACCGCTCCTTCAATAAAAGCAGGGGAAGTTTTATATTTTCAGGAAGAAGGGCGTCCATCGATCTGTTTGTAAAGCCTGTGATCTTTCCTATTCTTGCAGATGCCAACCCTTTTCTGAAAGAGAGTTCATATAATTTCTATGATCTGACTGGGGGTTTATCTTACAGGATCGGTGAAAGGGATTATTTAAGTATTTCGGCTTTTTATGGAAAGGATGACTACAGTATAAGCAGGTCAGCAAAAATAGCTGAGACTGCAATGAACTGGGGTAATTTCATTGTTAGTGGAAAATGGAACCATGTTTTTTCAGATCAATTGGTTTTAGGTACAAGTCTGTCACGCACCGATTATCATTTTGACCTGTCTGGAGCTCAATCCGAATATATTTTCAGCCTGTTATCTTCGGTCAACGACTTTTCAATTAAATCCAACCTGGGATATAACGGAGAGAAACACAAGTTGAATTTCGGATACGAAATTACAAGCCACACCTTTATCCCAAATGAGATAGACGCAAGTACCAAGGGACTGGTAATTAATTTTCTCAGCTACAATAATTTATTTGCATACGAGGGAGGAATCTATGCAGAAGATGAGTTTAGTCTTACTGATAACCTGGGTGTAGCCATGGGATTACGCTATTCATTTTTCAGTCAGGTTGGTCCTTACAAGGAATACATTTACGATGAAGCCTCCCTGTTAATGGATTCAATTTTGTATCCAAGCGGAGAAAACCTGGCATTTTACAGCCATCCTGAACCCAGGATTTCGCTGAGGTACAAAATAAATGAGCATACCTCTCTGAAAGCTTCCTACATGCATATGGCGCAGTATGTACACCTGGCAACATCCTCCACTGTTTCACTTCCAACTGATATCTGGATGCCTAGTTCAAGGGATATCAGGCCTCAGTATGGCGACCAGGTCAGTATTGGTTACTTTTTAAAAACGATCGATGCGCAATTTGAATCTTCTGTTGAGGTGTATTACAAGAGTTCAAGGAACCAGATGGAGTTTATACGGGGGGTGATCAGCAGCAGTATAAACCTTACCCTGCTTGATAATCTTGCCATCGGCACAGGACGATCCTATGGAGCTGAATTTTTTATCAGGAAAAAGGAAGGGAAGCTGACAGGCTGGGCAGGATATACCATATCAAGGTCCGAAAGAAGATTTGAGGCGATCAATGATGGAATGATCTACCCGGCTAAGTTTGACCGAAGGCACGATCTGTCAGTAGCCGGGATCTATAAATTGAATAAACTCTGGAACTTTTCAACGGTATTTATTTATGTCAGCGGGAATGCTTTTACGCTGCCCGTTGGAAGGTACGTCATCCAGGGTAACCTGGTGAACCAATACGGAGCAGTGAACAATTACAGGATGCCAGCATACCACAGGATGGATATTTCGGCAACCCGGACAAAGAAAACTACTCATGACAATCTTTCTTCCTGGGATTTTTCAGTATATAATTTATACAACCGGGCCAATCCATTTTACATCTATTTTGAGACCACAGGAGATCTTGATTTATACAGACTGGAGGTTAAACCAGTAATTGTATCACTTTTTCCTATTGTCCCCACGGTAAGCTGGAGATTTGAATTTTAAAACATGAACAGAATACAACAATATTTAGCTACAATTCTAATTTCCTGCCTGGCAGGTATTCATTCATGTAATTATGAGCCGGAACTTGATATTCAGGTTCCGGATGCCCTGATCGTTGTGGATGGATGGATCGAGATGGGGGACCAGGCAAAAGTATTCCTTACCACAAATTCCCCCTATTTCACATCCATTGATTCATCATCCATACGCGACCTAGTGCTGTCCAGGGCCAAGGTTAGTCTAAGCGACGGGGAGAGGTCGGAAGTATTGATCCTTCGTAAGGACACACGTTACTTTCCTCCCTATTTTTACGAAGGCAATTCAATTTTTGGTGATACCGGCAAAGTATACACACTGATCGCGGAGTATGGAGGGAAGTCTATTTCAGCTGAAACTACAATACCTTCACAGGTCCCGATAGATACCGTTTTTTTTGAAGCTATGGAGGGGGACAGTCTTGGAAGAATTGTTATCGAATTTAGCGATCCGGCAGATGAAAAGAATTACTACAGGATCTTTACCAAACGACAAGGGATCGACCAGAAATTCATTTCCACCTTCCTGCTGGCAATCAATGATCAATATTTCAATGGAGAGTCAGTAAGTTTTTCATTTATCCGGGCTCCTGAATCATTTCTTTCTACAGAAGAAAGCGATTATTTTTTGGTCAGCGACACTGTGATCGTAAAGCTTGTGACCATGGATAAAGCTTCCTTCGAATTCTGGAACACCTACCAGGATGAGGTGATCAACTCCACCAATCCTTTTGCTTCTTCCATGGTCGATCTGAATTCAAATGTTGAAGGTGACGGACTGGGAATTTGGGGTGGATATGGTTTTTGCCTGGATACAGTGATCAATTCAGACTAAAGGCATATACCACTGTGAAACTTAGCCAATACCAGTTTAACATAGTGATATAAGTTAAATTTATAGCAACATAGAATCGTGAGAAATACTTTCGAAATTGAAATAGGTATGTACAAAAAAAACACCCCCAGTTTTTATTACTGAGGGTGTTTAAATTTAATATGCAGAGCAGGATTTCAATCTGCTTCGTCAACTTCAAAGAATGAATATTGCAGATTAATAATCAATATGATCAAAATCTAATTCATACTCGGTGTTAATGTCATCGATCATACTGTTCAGTTCAGCAACGAAATCTTCAAAGCCCTGTGTAAAGTAAGTTTCCAGGTCAACGAGCGATCCATCACCGAATACAAGCCTGAAATCAACCCTGTAATTGGTATAACCATCATAATTATCTTCAACTACATAAGCCTCAACGTCGGCGATCTTCTTCCTGCTATCCTCATCAATGGCATATAAATCAATATATTGATTGAATATTGCAGCTCCCTGTGTGGCAGCAGCCTGTTCGTTATAATTAGGATCTTCGTTATAGTTTTCAGGGTAGAGCAATTTGATCTCATCAACGGCACCCTTTATGTCACCTGTACCTCCTACAGAAATATTGTACAATTGGAATTTAAAGTGTCCTGTCTGAATTACCTCTTCAAATGCTACTTCATCCCATGTGTTTTCGGTATCAATTACCTCTTCGTACATCTGTGTTGAAGGATTATAAACCCAATCCGTCCCAAAATGAGTAACGGTATTGTTGTCAATATTCTCCTGGGTGAAATCACCTTCAATACCGGCTGAAATAGCGATCACATTGTCACCCCCCTTGGTAAATTTATAGCTCGCTGATGCTTCGGTATCATTGTTGGTGAGATCCGTTGCGAATTCAAAAGGATCCATTTTCAGGTTGGATGCCACAGATGTCGGAATACCGTCAGCATCGTAGGCAGCTGCAAAGGTGTAAGTAAGGACAGTGGCTCCGTCAACCTCGAATTCCATATTCAAGGAGGTAGGCAGATCTCCATTGTATTCATCTTCCAGTGGATTTGAGACCATTACACCGGTATAATTTGAAATGGTGAGTGTTGCATTGTTGGAAGTACCATTTTCAGTGGATGGGAAGATGAAAATAATGTTATTTGAATTTGCAGCATAATCCCAGTCATCGGCACCCGGGTTCCAGGTATATGTACCAATCAGCATATCCCATGCCTCCTGGATTGTCTCCGGATCGTCAGCCAGTTCCTGTGGGGAATTCATTGCAGCAAAAATTTCATGCATATCACCTTTATCGCTATCGAGAGCTGCAAGAGCTTCAATAGTGCGTGTAACTTTTGATTTTTTTGCTGATTGTGCATCGATCGGATTGGACGTACTCATATGCATTGCCATACTTACTGAAGCATCCACAGCCATGTGGTCCTTAAGTTCATCAACAGCTTTTGCTGCATCGATAGCGGAATCTTCAACGAGTTGTTTGTTCGTTTCCTCATCCAACTGGTTAAAAGGAAGATTGGCGTCCTCTTTTTTACATGAAGTAATAGCAAGGGTAATCATTGCTATGAACACAAATTTTGATAATAGTTTCATTTTTATTTGAGATTAAAATTTATAATTATTTAAGATTGAAGGTATTGCATATTTTTTAAAAAATATCATAAATAAATCAATATCTGGGAAAGAAGTTGTTATACTTCTGAAACACCCGAAAACATAGTATGTTCGCACGTTTAGATGTCAGAAATTCCTGTCAGTTGGTTGCTTATAAGGAGTATTTTTAACATTTGAAGGATAAATTTGGGAACCGAATCTGGATACGGACTGCCTTTTTTGTTTATATGATAAAAG
>CAYSAH010000007.1:12723-24523 GCA_964428945.1 uncultured Bacteroidaceae bacterium
AGGTGCAGATTGTGCGGCTCGTCGGTCAACTGAACATCCGTGTTGATGAAGAAGAAGTTAATTTCAGTTATAAAATTATAAGGGAATATGAATTTGCTATTTTTAATTTAGATGGTGGCCGCAGGCATGAAATTTCAGTATATTACAATTAATACCAAGATAAAAAGACCTATGAAAAATCTTCTTCTAAGCATTGTAATCCCCTTCATGGTTATAGCTAATTCTTTTTCCCAAAGCGTTTCCATTGATGATATAAAGAAGGACCTGCCCTCCTATGTTACAGTTTTACTGGATTGGGGCCAAAGACCTGAATGGTCACGCGATGGCAAACACATCTATTTTTTATTAAAGGATTATTCAGAGGTTTTCAGGATTAATGTTGAAACTAAGAAGATAGATCCGGTAACTGCCCATTTTTTTCACGAATCCTATAACCGTGTATTTTGTCTTTTTAATGGAGATCTGCTTCTTGAAGGGCCGGAAAAATATGATTCTTCGAATCCATGGGAAACAAGGCATAAATTAAGCCTGTTTGTTCTAAAAGCTCCTTTTAACAAACCGGCAATTCCATTGAACAGGTATGTTGATGAAGGTCCTGCAATATCAAGAGAGGACATGAGAATTGCCTGGACCCTTCCGACGCAAAGAAAAATAATGCTTGCAGAGCTTACTTATGATGAAGCCGGCAATCCCATTTTAAAGAATGAACGGATTATTCTGGATTTCGATATGCTTGGGCTTCCCATGAGTCAGCGACTTGAAACCCAGGACTTTTTTCCAAATTCGAACAAATTGGTTTTTACATATTACAACGGCACCCTTGAGGAACCTTTTTACTTTGCAGACCCTTATCTTCTTGACCTGGAAACCGGAAAATATGAGCCAATCATTAACAATCCGAATGGATATGACGAAGCTGAAGGCATCTCACCCGATGGTAAATTTTTGATGATTGAAAGCGACAGGGCACACGAACCCATGCACTGGGAACTTGATATTTACAAGATCAATCTGGATGGATCAGGTAAGGCAGAACGACTACTTGACTGGTCTGATAAATTCCCGGGTTGCCACAGCGATAATCCTGTTGTAAGCCCGGATGCCAAAAAAATAGCCTTCCAGTTTGGCTTCAATATAAGTCAGCCAGGGCAGGGAAAAGGCATATTCCTGATTGACCTCGAAAAGTTTTTAAATTCAAGATGAATGCTCTGAAATCAGCTTGATACTCATAAATACCATTTCTTTTTAAAATTTAACTTAATGGTATATACAGCAAATAAGATTTCCCGACTAAAAATAATCCTCTAATCCTGAAGTAATTATTTGATAATAATTACTTCCATATTTAAATCAGTGTAAACTATCCCCATGTTTATCAACGTCTTTCTAATTCTGCCGGAATGTTACCCGAATTGTCAGAATTAATCTTAAAAGGATCTTCCCCCCTCATCCTTAAACTGAATCAATAAATATCATGATTTTGACAGAGTGACCTTTTTTATCAGAGGATAATGCTGCATGTGATTTATACAATAGTGCATAGGACTGAAAGCCGGTGAGAATACTTTTACAGACAGATTAATTTAATTCACATTTAATAAAGAAAATTATGTTTAAAATTAGCGTGTTATTTGGTGATTCACCAATTATGATTCCGACAAAGATTGCCCCGGGCTTTGAACAATCAGAGATTCCTACAGAACTTCTTATCGATCCTCTAATGACGGATCATGACTGGGTAGATCGTAAGAAAGAGATCCTTGGCTGGGGGCTTCCCCCGATCCTGGTTTCAAGCCATTGGTTCAGTCACCCATGCAATAGTCCGGATGCTGATTGGGATGCCCTTACTTTCTGGACACAAAGGACCCTCAAGAGGCTTGGTGACCTTGGCGTGAAAACAGCCGGTATATATGGCTTGTTCTTTCGCAAGGCTGAAACTACAAAAGCGATGGATGATGCCATCCGCTATGCCAACTTGCTCGGTGATGAAGCAAAAAAGAATAAAATGAATATCGCACTTGAGCCCATGGCGAATCCCGCCACATTATTCCCTACATATGCTGAAGGACTTGAATTTGTGAAAAAAGTGAATCATGACCAGGTAAGGGTCATGGCTGACCTGAATTATTTTCTCAAGAACAAGGAACCATTTGACGTGATCAAAAAAGAGCCAAGCTGGAACCTGCATTGCCATGTGGCCGGAAGTGCCCCTAATGGTGCTCAGCCAAATGTCGGCGGGTTACGTGAAACCCACAAGGAATTTTTCAGGGTATTGCGTGACACTAACTTTGAGGGCGGAGTTTCCTGTGCCTGCCCATGGATCAACACCGGCACTGGCGAATTCAGCCTGATGGAGGAAACTGCAAAAACATTAAAATATATGCAGGATCTGCGTGAAGAAGTTTATTCAGAATAAGTAAGAGATATTAAATTTTATTTTATGACAGAAATGTTCAAACTGGGATTAAATATAGATAATGTTGATATGAAACCTCCTCTGGAGCTGGCTCCGGGGTGGGAGACTGCTGAAATTCCTATCACCGAATTGCTGCTCCCCTGGGACACTGATGAAGTGTGGGAGATTAAGCGGGCGGAAATTGAAAGCTGGAAGCAACCTCCATGGGCAGCTACAAGCCATTGGTTATGGGATGAACGGGTATCGGGCGATAAGCAGACCGATTTTGAAGAACTGGAGCGCCAGGCAGAACAGACCTGCAGAAGAATGGCACAAATAGGATGCGGGGTAGCCGGTGTGTGGGGAAATTTTTTTGAGGTGGGAAAAGCAGGCAGGACGAAGGCTATTGACGACACCCTGGCTTATTGTGAGATGGTATCCAGGTATGCTGATAAATATGGGATCCTCATTGCACTGGAACCTACTGCCAACCCGGACACAGTTTTTCCTACATACAAGGATGGCATAGAATTCGTCAGGCGATTGAACAGAAAATCAATCAGGTTGATGGCAGACCTGAATTATTTCATAGCTATAGGTCAGCCGTTTGAAGATATCGCCATTGATCCGGATCTCTGCCTTCATGTGCATATCCAGGGCGAAACATATCAACCAAACGTTGGTGATACAAAGGAAAAGATCCTTCATATTTTTCGTGTGCTGAAGGATATCGGCTATGACCGAACTGTATCCTCAGCTCATCCTTGGATATCAACAGAGGGTGATATATTTAATTACAGAATAGAATCGGCAAAGACCTTGAAATTTCTGAAGGAATTAAGACAAAAGGTTTTTTCATAGTCAGTTTAGTTAGATGAATTATCTGCACGCCGAGGCGTGCAGATAATTACAATTTCCATGGGAAAGAGAAATAGATGGCTAAAAAGTTTACAAGACGCAGCTTTTTAAATCAGACACTCCTGGTTTCGTCAAACCTGGTGATGTTTGGCTGTATTCTTGATAAACAGAAAGATATGACCCCCGATAAGATTATTCCCACAAAACCATTGGAACTAATTCCTGCAGGATCTGCCAGAAGATTCAAAGAGGCTCCGATGCTTTCAGCCCTTGTAAAAGAGGGCAAGCTTCCTCCAGTTGAAGCAAGGTTACCCAAGGTCCCTTTTATCCGTGAAGTTGATTCAATAGGAATATACGGCGGCACCTTATACGATGATTCAAGGAGCCAGGGGGGCAGGTTTACACTTGACGGTGCGCTGATTTCATCTCCCCAGGAAACCGATAACAAGGGATTGCTTGTGAGACCGCATATGTGTGAAAAAGTACTTCACAATAAGGACTACACGGAATTTGAGTTTTATATCAGGGAAGGGTTAAAATGGTCGGATGGAGTCGAGCTTAGCTCCGATGATGTGATATGGTGGTGGGAGCACGAACAGAATAATAAGCAGCTGTACCCTGAGGGACCAAAAACAGCCTGGAAAATCGGCAAAGCCTACGCCCGATTTGAGAAGATCAACAGGTGGGCTTTTAGAATCATTTTTCCACTGCCCTTCCGGCCTCTTATTAATGTATCTGTCCATGAATGGATGAGCTTCAGTAATTTCTTCTGCCAGCCGGCACATTATATGAAGCAGTTCCATATTGATTTTAACCCTGATGCCAACAAGCTGGCTAAATCATTTGGCTATGAGGCCTGGTACCAGCTATACAAGGAACGGGAAGAATATATGCGTCCGCATGCTGGAAAACCCGGCTTATCGCCATGGGTCAGGACCATTACAGAGACCACTCATGATGTTTACATGAGAAATCCATACTATGCCGAGGTCGACCCTGAGGGGAACCAATTACCCTATGTTGATCGCATCTATGTTTCCGTAGTTGAGGACCGAAAACTCCAGGATGCAAGGATAGCTACAGGCGGAGTTTCCCTTGGCCCAACCGTGTTGTCACAGATAAATATTTACAAGAAAAACGAAAAGCAGGGCGATTTTCACATCAACAAGTGGACCTACTCCAACTCGTCTGAATGCATGTTCGCCTTTAACCTTAACCACAAGGATCCTGTTCTTAAAAGCATTTATAACGATCTTCGTTTCCGCCAGGCAATGTCGCTCGCTATTGACAGGAAGAAGATCAATGATTCACTTTACTTCGGACTTGCAAAGGAATGCCAGGCAACTCTTAACCCGGAAGTTTCCTATTTTGATACCAGGTGGCTTGATCACTATGCAAAATATGATATTGACGGGGCCAATGCACTGTTGGATGATATGGGACTTGAATGGGACGATAAACAAGAATACCGGCTAAGGCCAGATGGTAAAAGATTCAAAACGGTCATTCTTTACAACCAGCAATCCTTTCCCCTTCAGATTACAGAACTTGTAAGGGAGGACTGGAGCAAAACAGGGATGGATGTAATACTGAAGGAGTCTGATCTGCAATTCAGAAAACAGCGCTGCATGTCGGGTGATCATGACTGTACCTGCTGGAATGCTGACCTTACTGAAGAGATTGCAGCCTATCTGCCCTGGATGACAAAATGGAGCCCAAATAATGCACTTTATTATGCCCTGGACTGGTGGTACTGGTATTACTCAGATGGAAAAAACGGACAGGAACCTCCACAAAAATGGAAAGACCAGTTTAACCGAATGGCCAGTTGGTACCAGGCCCCTGATGATGAAGAATACAGGAGGCTTGGTCATGATGTCTGGGATTTTTTCAGCAGGGAGCTGGTTTGTATTGGAACTGTTGGCTATGCTCCAATTCCTGTCGTAGTGAAAAACGGGCTTATGAACGTACCTGAAAGCATAAAAATGGGCTATGGAACCGTTTGGGCCAAATCCTATAAGGTACAGACTTTTTATTGGGATCATCCGGAAGCGCACACCTAACACCAAAGTAGCGAATGAAACTTTTCAAATACATCATACGGCGGCTTTTTTATGGGGGTATTGTCCTGTTGTTTGTTTCCTTTTTTAGTTTCCTGATCATTCAGCTTCCCCCAGGTGATTACCTGACCTCCTACATGGCCAGGCTTGAAAAATCTGGGATGACAGTGGATGAGGCAACAATGGCTGCCTTGAGACACAGTTACGGGCTGGATCAACCAATGAGCAAGCAATATTATAAGTGGTTCACAAACTTTGTTAAAGGCGACATGGGTGTTTCCTTCCTTTATACAGAGAAAGTTGAAGTGATCATAAAGGAGAGACTACCGGCAACATTGGTGGTGACCTTCTCTTCAATGCTTGTAATCTATCTTATCTCCATCCCTGTTGGTATCTATGCTGCCCGGAATCAGTATTCTGTCGGCGACTTCATTGCTGCCATTTTTGGATTCATTGGTATGGCCACCCCGGGTTTTTTGCTAGCGCTTGTAATGATGTGGATCGCCTACAAGGGATTTGGAGTAAGTGTTGGTGGCTTGCAGTCGCCACAGTTCATGGACCAGGAAATGTCATGGATGAAGTTTGTTGACCTGCTTAAGCATTTGCCTGTCCCTATCATTGTGATCTCCCTCTCGGGAACAGCCGCACTGATTCGTACGATGCGTGCCACGCTCCTGGATGAACTTGGAAAGCAATATGTAACAACGGCAAGGGCAAAGGGTTTAAAAGAGAGAAAACTGATCTATAAATACCCTGTGCGTTCTGCAATGAATCCTATTATTAGTTCAGGAGGATGGCTGCTGCCTGAACTCTTTTCAGGACAGATCATTGTCGCGATAGTTTTAGGTTTGCCCACGATCGGCCCCCTGCTATACAGGGCCTTGTTGGGTGAAGATATGTACCTGGCAGCAAGCTGTGTAATGGTGGTAAGCATTTTAACTATAATAGGCCTGCTTTTATCGGATATCATACTGGCCATAACGGATCCGAGGATAAGGTTGGAATAGTAAGTAAATGAAAATAAGTCTGCGACATATGATCAAGGCAGGAAAGAATAAACGTGCCGAGACGGAGGACCTGCTCTATTCAGCCTCACAATGGAACTTAATGTGGCTGAAATTCAAGGACCACAAACTTGCACTGGTCGGTCTAATCATTTTATGTATTTTTTATAGTGCAGCACTTTTTGCCCCATTTATTGCACCAAATGATCCATGGGAGGATTCGGCATACATTTATGCGCCTCCGACCAAAATCAGGTTCTCACATGAGGGCAAATTACACCGACCATTTGTTTACAGCCAGTATGTAGAAATTGACACTGCCACTTTTGAACGTACTTTTTTTACGGATTATTCAAAGCCGTATTCAATCAGATTCTTTAAAAAAGGATTTGAATACCATTGGCTTGGCTTCATCAAGGGAAGCTGGCACCTTTTCAATGTGGATGAAGGAGCAAGTGTGAACCTGATGGGTACTGATATGCTGGGCAGGGACTGTTTTTCAAGGAATATATGGGGACTGCAAATATCTTTAACCATTGGGCTTATTGGAGTATTTGTGACCTTCATTCTGGGATGTATAATAGGAGGTGTCTCAGGGTATTACGGAGGTGTGGTGGACAATGTCCTGCAACGCTTTATGGAATTCATTTCCAGCATCCCTACCATACCCATGTGGATGGCTCTGGGTGCGGTAATCCCGGCCGAATGGGGCAATATCAAGGTTTATCTGGCTATTACGATCATTCTTGCACTTAGAAGCTGGACTGGTTTGTCCAGACAGGTCAGATCGAAACTTTTGCAGTTACGTGAAGAGGAATTTGTCGTGGCTGCAAGAGTATCGGGTACTTCTGACTGGAAAATAATAACTACCCACCTCTTGCCGGGATTTATGAGCTACCTGATCGTGAGCCTTACCCTTGAAATACCTAAAATGATCTTGGGGGAAACAACCCTTAGTTTCCTTGGACTTGGACTCAGGGCACCTACAGTTAGTTTGGGAGTTTTACTCCAGGATGCACAAAACCTTGCTGCAATTTCAGCCTATCCCTGGCTGATGATATCTGCTGCCTTGGTAATAATAGTTGTACTTGCTTTCAATTTTGTTGGTGATGGGATCAGGGATGCGGCAGACCCCTACAATGAATAGAGATATGGTGAAAAACGAAGCATTACTTGAAATAAAGGATCTGGTGATCTCATTCAAGATGAGGCAGGGCTTGGTGAAAGCTGTTAATGGAGTAAGCTTCAGGCTTGATAGGGGAAAAGTGTTAGGAGTTGTCGGTGAAAGCGGATCAGGGAAGAGTGTAACTGCCAGATCTCTGCTTCGAATCGAATCTCCAGGTAATCTTGAGGCTGGTGAGATAAATTTCAAATCGAAACTGGGTCGTCTTCAGATTCATAAAATCAGTCCCCGGAGTGACCTGATTCGCACTGTAAGGTGGAATGAGATATCGATGATATTCCAGGAGCCAATGTCCTCATTTGGGCCGATGCATACTTTTGGAAACCAGATTGCTGAAGTTTTAATGCTGCATAAAAAATTAAATAAAAGGCAGGCCCTCGAACAGGCTATCGAAAACCTTGCATCAGTGGGGATGCCTCGTCCGGAGAAGCTTGTTAATCAATATCCCCACCAGATAAGTGGAGGAATGAGGCAACGCGCTATGATCGCAATGGCTCTGAGTTGCAATCCATCATTACTTATCGCTGACGAACCTACAACTGCCCTCGATGTTTCAACGGAATCCCAAATTCTTGCCTTGCTTTCGGAGAAACAAAAAGAGCTGAATACATCGATTCTATATATTTCTCATAACCTGGAGGTGGTAGCCAATATTGCGGATGAAGTGATTGTTATGTACCTTGGAAATATCGTGGAGCATGCCCCGGCGAATGAATTGTTTAATAATCCACGCCATCCCTATACCATCGACCTGCTGAATTCCATACCAAGGATCCAGGAAAATTACAAGGGTAAAAAACTTGAGGAGTTGATTGGTAGTATCCCTGATCCATATAAGCATCCACCTGGCTGTAAATATCATCCCCGTTGCCGGAAATTTATAAAGGGTTTGTGTGATGTTAAAACCCCGGTACTTATTCCTGTATCTGAAAATATTAAGGTTTCCTGCCACCTCTACTCAGAACCGGATGTTAAAACAGATAGAGATGAATCAGCATAGAAAAGATATCATTCTCGAGGTCAGGAATCTCTCAAAACATTTTCCGATCCAGGGCGGATTTTTTGACAAATCCAAAGGAATTGTAAAAGCTGTTGATGGCGTCAGTTTTACCTTGGAAAGGGGAACCAGTCTCGGACTGGTCGGTGAAAGCGGTTGTGGAAAAACAACAACGGGAAGGATGATCCTAAAAGTGCTGGATCCCACATCAGGGAGAATCATATTTCATGATGATGAGAGGGGAGAAACAGATCTCTCGGCACTAAGTCAAAAACAGTTTCGGCCACTTAGAAAAAAAATCCAGATGGTTTTCCAGGATCCTTATTCTTCACTTGATCCCAGGATGACCATTCAACAGGTGGTTGGTGAACCCTTACGAGCCGGCAGCCGAAAGTTGCCTGCAGATTACAAGGATCATATAGCTGATATACTCAAAAAATCAGGACTGAGTGCCGATTATATGAACCGCTATCCCCACGCATTTAGCGGTGGACAAAGGCAAAGGATAGGTATCGCCAGGGCGCTGGTCACAAACCCGCAATTGGTGATCGCCGATGAACCTGTATCGGCACTCGATGTATCGGTCCAGGCCCAGATATTGAATCTTTTAAAGGAATTGCAGGGAACTTTCGACTTTACCTACATCTTTATAGCTCATGACTTGAGCGTAATACGCTACATGTGCGACAGGGTGGCAGTTATGTACGTGGGTAAGATTATCGAGATGGGCAGTAACGAGAACATCTTCAGGAACCCTGCTCATCCCTATACTGAAGGATTGCTATCCATTGCACCTAAAACCACGAAGATCAGGAATGAAAGAAAAGTACTTTCAGGAGAAATAGCTGATGCATCCAACCTTCCTACCGGATGCCATTTTCATCCCAGGTGCAGTTATGCACAGGATATTTGCAAAGTTAAAGAACCTGAATTGAGAAGTCTTGGCAATGGGCAAAGTACCGCCTGCCATTTCAATCTAAAATTGGAGGGTATCTGATAATCTGAAATATAATTAACTCATAACCGGAAGAAAATATGGTAAAATTGATCACAACAGCTCATCCACGCCTTTTCATTAACGATTCAAGAATTGAAGAATTAAAAGTGAAAGCAGGGCAGGATCCTTTTCTGAAGAAAATTCTTGATAATCTGAGGATGCAGGCATACCAGCTTGAGCAGACAAATTGTGTTGGATTTAAAATTACAGGTCCAAGGATGCTCTCAAATTGCCAGGAGATATCCAGACGGGTCAGGCTACTCGCATTAATGGCACGGCTAGATGGTAATGAGAGATTTGCCTACCGAGCGCTTGATGAACTAATAAATGCCGCAGATTACCCGCACTGGAACAAGGACCATTTCCTTGATACTGCAGAGCTTATTACTGCGTTTGCCATCGCTTACGACTGGCTTTATGACATTTTACCGGTTGCAAAGCTGGACAAGATCAAAAAAGCCTTGATAAATAAAGGAATTAGAGTCGGACTTAAAGAGCACGAAAACAATATTTGGTGGGCAGGACATAAATACAACTGGAACCAGGTGTGCAATGGAAGTTTGATCATAGGGGCGCTGGCTATTGCAGATGAAGAGTCAAAGCTCTGTGAGGATGTTTTTGCTGCTACTGTAAAATACCTTGCCACCGGATTTAATAGTTTCGGCAAAGACGGAGGATGGGAGGCCGGTCCGGAATACTGGCAATATACTACCTGGTTCAGCGCACTGCTCCTCGATGTACTAGCCGGAGTCACTGGTGGTGATTTTAACCTTTCCAGTACAGAAGGACTTGAACATACTGGCTTATTTCCAATATATTCCGGCGGACCAACAAACCTCTACTTCAATTTTTCTGACGGTGATGAGACCCGTCATTCACTTCCTGTCCTTTTCTGGCTTGGAGAAAGATATGGATTGGACGCTTGTATCGATGAGAATCACAGGCTGTTGAGAATGGATATTGAGAACGCTCACCCGGTGGATGCGTTTAACGTAATCTGGTACAAGCAGGAAAAAGGGGCATCTGACCTCCCGTTGAGCAGATTATTTTCAGATATAAATGCAGCTTATATAAGAAGTGATTGGGATAATCCCGAAGCTGCATTTATAGGTTTTAAGGGAGGTTATAACCAGTCCGACCATGCACACCTCGATCTGGGGACATTTGTTCTTGATATGAAAGGTGTAAGATGGGCTAAAGACCTCGGTAGGGATAATTATGATCTTCCCGGTTATTTCGACCTTTCAGAGGGTGGTGGACGCTGGAAGTATTTCCGACTGAATAATAATTCCCATAATACACTTGTGATCAATGATGATATTCAGAGAGCTGAAGCAAAGGCCATGATAATTGATTTTGGATCAGATGACAGTGGTTCATATGGGAAAATAGACTTTACGGAAGCATATCTGCCACATGTGAGTTCCCTGGTTCGCTCAATAATACTTAAGGGTGAAAACCAAGTGATAATGAGTGATGAGATCAGGTGGAAAAGTGGCTTCCGGAAAGTAAGATGGCAAATCACAACAGACGCAGAGATATATGCAGTTGGGAACAGGGCTGAACTTAGAAAAGAAGGACAATTGCTGGAACTTGAAATTCTTGAACCTGCAGGAGCAGCATTCAGAATTGTAAACTCTTCACAGATAATTCCCGGTGCATCAGAATGGGATTTCTCGCAACTATTTTTTGAGCTCGAAGATGAGAAGGAAAAGACAGAATTAATAGTTCAATTTTTCAGCCTGTAATTAGTAATTTATTCTGCTTGTATAAGTTTTAGAACTAAATTAAATTTGGGAGTTTTATATAAATAGGTCCATAATATCTGATACTTGATATCGGGTAACTTTTAATTTGAGGATATGCGTAACACTTCAAAAATTGCAATACTGCCCAGACCCTCCTCAGCGCCGCCTGGTCTTATCGATCTGAGCGCTTACTATAATTTTTCAGTTGAAGAGGCAATACATGGGAAACCTGGTAATTATTTAACTGGTTTCCCTGAGTCCTTGCAAACCTTCGGAGACCTTCAATATGATGTAAGGGGTATCATTCAATTATCAAGCAGTATCTCGGAAGAAAAAACGCATCTTGCGTTCCCAGCATTTGTAAAGGTAATTCCAGAAAAGAAGACAGCATCTGCGATCAGTTTTCTTCATTCTTCTGCCTGGGACAGCGAAAAGGGCACTGTGGTTGGATTTTATGTTGTTAACTATAATGATGGTTCCAGTGAGAGAATACCGCTTATTTTCAAGGTCAATATTGAGGATTGGTGGGTAATGCCTGAAAGTGTTAAACCTGAGGCT
>CAYSAH010000008.1:0-8977 GCA_964428945.1 uncultured Bacteroidaceae bacterium
GCTTGAGAGCTTTGAGAATGATCTTAACAGGCTGTTGTTCGAATATCAGTTTGCATCAATATTTAAGGAAAAGGAAGAACTTGAGAGAAGCAAGCAAAGCCTACAGGTATTTTATTCAAAGTATAGAGACCTGATTACCAATGTTTATATATTTGACAATGCAAAAAATTATTTCGGAATTTATATCAATGACAGGGATCAGTTTGTAATTGATACCTTTCCAAGACAGCGTCAACAGCAGCTTTCTCCAAGAGATAAAGTTGAACAAAGAGATGGAAAGTATTTTTATCACTATCCCTATTTTGAAGACGATCAGGTAAGTGGAAATATAATTGTAGAAATTGACTTCGACAGGTTTGCAGGAAAAATTTTCTCCTTCTATCCTATTGGAAAAACAGTTTCATGGCAATGGGTTCTTAACGCGGATGCTGAAATTCTTTCCTCCAATTTCCCTGATTATATTGAAGTAGGAGGGATTGCTGAAATTGCTGACAGTATCGATATATTTTCCAGTGGTTTGATTAATCATGCATTTATAGATTCAGCCGGAAACCAAATCAAAGTCCATTCTGCCTATTTCCCATTAAGTATATTCAACCAAAGCCTGGGAATTGTTTTTACCTCAAGCCATGCAAATTTCAACAGGTTTTCTATAAATCAGAACATACTAGTTTCAATCCTGTCTTTTCTGATAACGAATGCACTTATCATATATCTGTTGATCCTGATCGGAAAACGAACGAGGTCGCAGGAAAAATTGATAATGTCGGAAATAGTTTTTCGACAGATCATTGAAAAATTTCCTATTGGAATAATGATACTCGACTCGGAAAGCATAATAAGGAATATTAATAGTGCAGCGCTTAGGATGATGTTTGTCGACAGTAAAGAAAATCTTATCGGGCAGGACTTTTCAAAGCAGTTTCTCTTGTCGAATAAATATTTATTGGCAGATAATATTGATGCGCTTCATTCCACGGACTATCTCTACTATGAAAAAGATGGCATAGAAACAGTGATTTACAGGATTGAGGCAGCAACAAGGATAGGAGGTGAGGAACTTCGCCTGGTAGCCCTTATTGATGTATCTCCTTTAGAGCGCTCAAGAAAACAGGAAGTTGCTGCCAACAGGGCGAAATCGGATTTTTTGGCTTCAATGAGCCATGAAATCAGGACCCCGATGAATGGGATCCTGGGTATGGTAGCCAACCTTCTTGAGACAGATCTTCCCAGTGGAGCAGAGGAGAAAGTAAAAATTATCAAAAAATCTTCCGACCTGCTTTTAACTATAATAAATGATATTCTTGATTTTTCGAAGATCGAAGCAGGAAAAATGATGCTTGAAGAAATCCCTTTTCTCATTCGGGAGGAAATATCCCTCGTTTTGGAATTATTCAAACCTTTGGCAGAGGAAAAGGGTTTGCTTCTGGAATCATTAATTTTGCCATCCGTTCCCGATAAATTAATTGGAGATCCCTTCAGGTTGAGACAGGTAATTTCTAACCTTGTCAGCAATTCTATAAAATTTACCGAGAAAGGAAAAATACAACTTGGAGTTGATATAACTGAGAACTTCAAGGGAAAAATCCACCTGCTGTTTTGGGTGGAGGATACCGGGATCGGGATACCTGAGGATAAATTGAATACTATTTTCAGCAGCTATTCGCAATCAAGGGGGTCTATAAGCAGGAAGTTTGGTGGAACCGGTCTTGGAACAGCAATTTCAAAACAACTTGTGGAGCTTATGAACGGGGAAATCTGGGTTGAAAGCCCTTCCCGGATTTCCACATCAGATGATGCCCCCGGATCAAGATTCAGCTTCACAATAGAGGTATATTCCAACGAGAAAATAGAAAAGCAATATAATTTCGACAGCATTATTCATTTAAATCAGATCTCAATTCTTTTTTTAACCAAAGAACCAAATCCGGAAAAGAACAGTATCAATAAGCTTCTAAATGATTTTGGAATTAATTTGGCTACCAAAATCTACCAGGATAGCAGTATTGACTCAGTTGTTCATCACCTTTCGGTTAAAAAAGACTTGTATCACATGATCATAATTGCAGATAAAAATAACCTCGATGGATTTGCATTAGCCAGCAGGTTAAAGGAAGAAGGACTGATGGATAAATTTCCTGCACTGATGGTTTGTAGCAATGACCAGCCGGGAAATTACAGGGTTTCAAAAAGAATGGGGATCGATCATTACATTATCGAGCCTTTTGAAAGCAAGGAGGTTTATGATATAATAAAAGAAACCTTCCCGGGGCTAAAAGAACATAAAGGAATTACTTCAACACTGAATTCCCTTCCACCGGAACTATCTGTTTTAATGGTTGACGATAATTTTATTAATCAAAAAGTTGCCCAGTCGATATTCAAAAATATCGGGTATGAAATAGACCTGGCATCTAATGGTGCTGAAGCAATTGATAAAGTGATTCAAAATCAATATGATATCATATTTATGGACCTGTTCATGCCTGATGTTGATGGGTTTGAAGCAACAGAGCAGATCAGGAAGAAGGGTATCAGTATTCCGATAATTGCCTTATCTGCAGATAGTGATGATCAGCGAAAGGCTGATGCAATCCTTGCAGGTATGGACGATTACCTGATTAAACCTGTTAAAGTTGAAACAGTAAAACTTCTGCTAATAAAGTTGTTTTCCTCATCTGTAAAATAAATAAGTATGAAAGCTCACGAAATTGATTATACAATAATTGGTGATGATATTCAACTGGTAGAGATTGAACTTGACCCTGGAGAGACTGTAATTGCTGAAGCAGGCTCAATGATGTATATGGAAAATGACATTACCTATGATACTAAATTAGGAGATGGTTCTCAGCCAAACCAGGGAGTACTGAATAAACTGCTTTCTGCAGGGAGCAGGGTTCTTACCGGGGAATCTCTCTTTGTGACGCATTTTACCAACAATGGATATGGAAAAAGGAAGGTTGCATTTTCAGCTCCCTACCCCGGAAAAATCGTTACAATTGAACTGGCAGAATTGGGGAACAGCCTGATCGTTCAGAACGATGCCTTTTTATGTGCTGCTCTTGGAACAAAGATCTCCTTGCATTTTAACAGGCGCCTCGGCAGCGGCCTTGTTGGAGGTGAAGGATTTGTCCTGCAGCGACTGGATGGTGACGGAAGAGCTTTTATTCATGCTGGCGGAACTGTAATTAAACGACATTTGAATAATGAAATGCTTAGGGTAGATACAGGCTGTATTGTTGGATTCACTTCCGGGATCGACTTTGATGTCCAGGCTGCCGGAAACCTTCGGTCCATGGTCTTTGGGGGAGAAGGACTATTTCTTGCAACCTTGCAGGGAACAGGAACCATCTGGCTGCAGTCCATGCCGATACGAAAGCTTGTACAGGCACTTTCACCTTTTGGAAAAAATACCCGTAAGGAGGGAAGGTCACTGCTTGAAGGATTTCTTGAGTGAGCTGATCCCTGATAAAAAATTGATGATTGCATACTTTTGACAGCTTCTCTTATCTTTGCCCTTATGTTAAAAAGAGAGGATATTGAACTCATGGCGCCTGCCGGATCCTATGAATCATTGATGGCAGCCATTCAGGGGGGGGCAGATTCTGTTTATTTCGGGATCGAGCAGCTTAATATGAGAGCCCGTTCCTCTGCGAATTTTACGACAAAGGACCTGCCCGAAATAGTGAAATTAGCAAAACAGCATCATCTTAAAACTTACCTTACTGTAAATACAATTATTTACGATCATGAACTTTCGCAAATGAGAAAGATCATTGATCTTGCAAGGGAGCACGAGGTAACTGCAGTGATCGTTTCAGATCAGTCTGTCCTAAATTATGCACTTCAAGCCGGAGTTGAGGTACACTTATCCACACAATTGAATATAAGCAATTTAGAGTCATTAAAATTTTATTCAAATTTTGCAGACGTTGTTGTTCTGGCAAGGGAATTGAACCTGGACCAGGTAGCAGATATACATAAAGGTATTATAGAAGAGGATCTCAGGGGTCCGGGGGGTAAGCAGATCAGGATTGAAATGTTTGTGCATGGTGCCTTGTGCATGGCGATCAGCGGGAAGTGTTACCTCAGTTTGCATCAGCATAACCATTCTGCAAACCGGGGGGATTGTTTCCAGGTTTGTCGAAGTTCATACATCGTAAAGAACAAGGATAAGGACATTGAACTGGAAGTGGAAAATGAAAATATAATGTCGCCCAAGGATCTTTCTACGATTCACTTTTTAAATAAACTTCTGGATTCAGGTGTAAGGGTAATGAAAATTGAGGGTAGGGCAAGATCACCTGAATATGTTAAGACAGTTGTTTCATGCTATAATGAAGCAATTCATGCCTACCTGGACGGTGAATATACAATTGATAAAATTGAAGCCTGGAAAAAGCGACTGGGCAGGGTCTTTAACCGTGGATTCTGGGACGGTTATTATCTCGGACAGTCACTTGGTGAATGGAGTGAGGTTTATGGCTCAGCAGCAACTACAAGGAAAGTTTACATTGGAAAATGTACAAATTATTTTGACAGGATTGGAGTTGCTGAATTTACAATTGAAACCGGAGAGCTTTCGAAAGGAGATGAGATCCTGATCATTGGTCCGACCACGGGAGTTATTGAAAGTGAGGCATCGGAAATAAGGGTGGGTGAAAAGGATGTTTCAAAAGCATCTAAAGGCGAGAAATGTTCAATACCCATGCAAAATCTGGTAAGGAGATCGGATAAGCTTTACAGGCTTATTTATACAGATAAGGTAGTACTTTGAATTACCTGTTCAGAATGATCCTGAATACGGTCTTTTTACCGGGTTCAGATGAAAGAACGAAAATCTTGCCATTGTGATAAGTTTCTACGATTCTTTTTGTAAGTGACAGACCCAGTCCCCAGCCCCTTTTTTTAGTCGTGTATCCCGGCTTGAAAATGGTTCGGAATTTTGATTTCGGGATGCCTTTACCGGTATCTTCAATATCGATCAGCACATTACTTTCATTAGTCGTACACCTTATGGTAACAGTACCGGATCCCTCCATTGCGTCCATTGCATTTTTGCAGAGATTTTCGATCACCCAGTCGAACAGGGTATCATTTATTGGAATAATGAGAGGTTCTTTCGGCAGAAAGCTCTTGAATTTGATCGATTTTCCTCTTCTGGTTTTTATATAGGACAAACTGCTTTCTATAACCTGTACTATATTCATCTGCTGAAGAGCCGGTTTTGATCCTATCTTTGAAAACCTGTCGGCAATTTTTACCAGCCGCTGAGAATCCTTCTCCAGTTCATTTGTAGTGGCAGGATCGGCGCCGGTCTGTTTTAAAATTTCGACCCAACCGGAGAGTGAAGATATCGGCGTGCCAAGCTGATGCGCGGTCTCCTTTGAAAGGCCTGTCCAAACTTTGTTCTGCTCAGCTTTCCTTGAAATACTGAATGCTATATAGGATACGACGATGAACAAGATAATTACTCCCAGTTGAAGGTATGGAAAGGCTGCAAGTTTTCTTAAAAGGTTAGAATTCCTGTAATAGAGGTACTGGTAATTATTTTTCCCAAGCTCAATAACAATACTGTCATTTTCAGCTTTCATTTTTTCAAGGGATTTTGCCATATATCCAACCTGGTCGATCCTCGTTGTATCAAGGTTCCTGTGAGCCATAATATTTCCTTCTGAATCTGTAAGGATTACCGGAATCTGGGTATTGTTCTCCAAAACCCGTAAGGGAAACAGAATTTCATTTCCAAGCGGTTCGGGATCGGCCAGCACTCTTGTGGCCTCAGCCCATAGTTCAATCTTTTTTCTCTCATCTTTGGCAATTGTCTTAACGAGCCTGTTGGTATAATACAGAGAACCGGCACCTATTAGGACTGCCGAGAAAAACAGGATCAATTTCCAGCGCTGCTTCTTGTCGTATATATTCACCAGGCTAATAATTAGAAATTACTATCATCTATAACGAATTCAAATTCAGGTTTCTTGTCCTGCTCCTTTTTCCTCTGCCACCATTTGAGCCCATCAACTTTTTCAGTTCTCACTGAATCAGGAGATTCATCATCAGGAAATTCAAAACGTAAAACCGGTTCTTTAATAATCTCTTCCTTATTATGAGTTTCAGCATCCTTTTTAAAGAGACCAAATTCTTCGTTCAAAATCAATTTTAGTTCTGTTTTTTCTTCCTTAAAATCCTGCCTTATCTTTTTCCTTGCCTGGGCATCATCAAAATCGATCATCATACCATCGCCCTTATCATAAATGGTAAGGAAAATGGTTCTCTTATCCTCTTTATCAAGTGCAATATCAAACTCGCTGTTTTGGTTACTTTTCGCTTTGTTAAACAGTATTTCCGAAAGTCTGGCCGCAAGATGATACTCATAAGAATTATCAAAACTGTGTGTGCCTGAGGCGTTAATATTCAAGGCCGAAGATTTGATGTCCATTGCAGGAATTGTGATCAGGTTGTCATTGATAAGAATGGTGTTGCTGATAGTTGAAAACTGGATATGATCCATTTTATCTATATTCAGAAACCCGGACAATTCGATAATGGGCTTAAAGTTCATCAATTCCCCGTTCTCAATAATAAAACTGCTCCTTGAAGTAATATCGGATGATTTCATTGAAAAATCATTATTAATTGCCGAAAGAAATTCAGCATCTCCTGAAATACTTCCCTTTATGTTATCATAAGTAAGGAATTCCTGGCCGAAGTTGTTAAATGATTTAAACAAATTCTGTATTTCAACCTGCCTGAAATTTGCTGTAAGACTTAATTGATGAGCGGTCTTGTCCAGATCAACCAGTGCTATACGGCAATTTATAAAACCATTCATTGTTTCAAGATAAATGGGATCGATAAATATCCCCGGATACTTATAGATACATGTACCTGATACCTTCTTCGTACTAATGTCTCCTCTCGTAATTTTGTCGAATTGAAAATCCAGGTTGATTCTTATATTTTCGGGGTAGGCCAGGGTTTTTTCACCATCTTCTTCCTTATGGAAGCCTGCAATGAGTTTATCAATGTCAATATTTGTACTGTGAATGGTCCCCATTAATGTAAGAGAGGGAGATTCATCAATAATTGTATAGGGATTATTGACCGAAATATTCATATCGAAATCTGTGTCAGCAATAAATCCGCTGATGATTGAAACGATCTTGTCCGAAGTAATTTCCAGTCTGCCATTTATGGCTTCCAGGGGAATATTCGTGTTGCCAGCTGATAATGAAAGTGCTGATAAATCTATGGTCCCCTCAGGTCTCAAAGTAATTTGTTTTCCCGAACTATCCATTCGGTTAATGCTGCCATGAAGAAGGAGATCGGGCGTCAGGCGCCCTTCCTTAATTTTTACTGGTAAGTCCGGAAAATATTTTACAATGTCTGATGCGATAATGTCCCCACTGATCTGCAAACTGAATTTTGGACTGATGAGGTTTTCCAGCTGACCCGACCCGATTAAATGTGATTTACCAATGTTACTGCTAAAAGATTCCAGGCGGATTGTTGTTGACCTTATACTGTTAAGCGGTCCATTGGAATAGGAGCCTTTCAAATCTACTGCCCTTAACTCTATATATGGTTCTTCGAAATCGAGCTGTGCGTTTTGAGTTAAAAACGAGGCCTCTATATGTGGAGTAATTGTTGGAGCTGCCAGTCCTGTTACATCGATTTCCATATCGACTATCCCTTTTCCCGTGATACCCTCCGTTGATATTCCACTATTTGCAAGTATAGTGGAAACCCATTCGATATCGATACGCTTTCCTTTAAAATGCAGATCTATGTCAAGACCAATTTCTTTTGAAACCAGAAATTCCCCGTATATTCCGGCAGATAATTCACCCAGGTAAATATCTCCTTTTTCAATGCTGTAATGATTTTTTACAACGTTCAGGGATATCTCAGTTTTAAATACTTTGTTTGAAATATACCTGACATTATGATTATTAAACAGGCCAATGTCTGCTTCTCCCGCAACCTTTAGCAGGTAATTTTCTTTAGCAAAATGGCCTTCAATATATACTTCCTTTAATTTGCCCAAGGCTTCCTGCTTCTTTGCAAGGTTAAAGAATTGAACATCTATATTGCGAACAACGAAACCTTTCACTTCAATGAATCTTTCCACATCATTCTTCTCCCCTCCTTTCTCAATGCTGTAATTTCCTTTACCGGATGAATCGATAAGGATATTTAGTTTTCCATTTCTTGCTTCGAGACTTTTTATCGCGTATTTTTTTCTTAAAAGGTCGAGTATATTGAATTGCAAATAAAGACGGTCTGCAACAAACAGGGTATCTGTTGAAATCCCGGGAAATTCCTCCCGCCTGAAGGAGTGCCCCGACCATACTGTTACATCATTGAAGAATACAGAAGTATTTGGAAACTTGCGGAAAATACTGATGCCTACCTCTTCAACGGAAATTTTTGTATCAATTTGATCGTTAATAATTTCCATTGTATATTTCTGAAGCTCATCACCATAGAATTTTACCACTACAACACTGGCAATAACGAACAATAGAAAAAATATGATCAGAAATGCTGCAATGTATTCAAGGAATATCCGGATTTTTTTCACGAGCACCTGTAAATTATTTTAAAAAGTCGCTTAAATCATCTGCGGAAGTAAATTCAACCGGGGCCTTACCAAATCTGATAATCCTGACAGGCTTGTTCCCGACAAGTACCATTTGATTTCCTTCTACACGCAGCATACATCCTTCGCGGAGGCCAAATACAGTTGTGCTTTTATTTGCCACAAGGAATTCATTGATTCTGTCTTCCCTGGTTTCTCCTGCATGACCCTCGGGATTTTTATCCAGGTAATGCGGGTTGATCTGGAATTTAACCAGGTTAAAAGCATCAAAGCTGTCCGGTTGAACGATAGGCATATCGTTGGTTGTCATGATGGTTGGACATGCCAGATTTGAACCAGCACTCCATCCGATATATGGAATTCCCTGAA
>CAYSAH010000008.1:8987-19561 GCA_964428945.1 uncultured Bacteroidaceae bacterium
TTTTCTCTTACAGGTCCAATCAATCCTTTATCACGTATCATTTTGATCAGCTTGAAGGTATTTCCTCCGCCAACAATTATAGCCCGGGCTTCAATAACCGCTTTTACCGGATCGCTATATTCATGTATTGAACTGATATCGTGCCCAATATCAATAAATCGGTCCTTTACCCTGGCTGCATAATCATCGAATGAAATAGTTACTCCTGCATAAGGAATAAATAAACAATTGATTTTTTGATCACCCAGAAATTTTTTGATCTCAGTTTTAGGATAATCGAGGTATTCTTCGCCGGCATTTGTTGAATTGCTTATAAGGAGCAGCCTCATATTAAATAATTTTATCGTTATGCACAAAATTAAGATAATATAAGACAGCTATTCAGAAAGTTTTCAAGATATAATGGAGATGTATGCTGCCTGAGGTAAAAGAAAGACCGGGAAAGATACAGATACTCACTAAGCAGGTTTCCAATGATGAGAATTGGATATTCCTCTAAAAAATATTTAAAAAAAACCGGCTCATTCGGAGCCGGTTTTTTCATTTTGCACCGTTTAGAATGATGCGAGGTTTAGCCCGATGCTGAAAGGATGCAGCTCTGGTGTTGCTGTTTCTCCAAAAAGTGGGGAGAAATAATAGTTGGCAAATATGTCCAGGGCCCTGTATCCAATCCGGAAAGTGGCGCCGTAACGTAAGGGTGCCAGGCTGAAATCATCTTTTCTGACCTCTTTTTGTTTCCCTCCATCAACATATTTTATCTTGGTTTTTGATCCGAGCTTTACTCCGCCAACCAGTCCGGCAGAAATGTGCACTCGCTTTTTACCCGCAGGGATCTGGAACTCGAGCAGGAGGGGAGCATTAAGATAGGTCATGGCAAGTTTGGATTTAGTTATCCCGGTAAATGGAGCAGGTCTGTTGATAATGGTTCCATCTACATCTTCCTGGATCGAATTATCAGCATCAAAAACGTAATTCGACCATTCTATTCCCATACCTGTAACCAATCCTACATATGAGGTACCTAATCCTATACCATATTCGAGGAAATTCAGATTGTAATTCCATGATTTTGCAGTATTGAGGTTCATGAATGTTCCCGTGTGTAAAGTAAAATCCGGGTTCAGAAAGTTGTTTAGGCCGATTTCAAATCCTGCATAATGAGGTTTGAACTTTTTACTTTTCTCTTTCTCGTTTTTTTCTTCCCCGTTCTCATCACCCATATCGATAATATCGATTTTGTAACCATCTTCGCCTTCAACAATACTCATTCCTTTTTTACCAAGTTGAAGTTTTGTGGTGTCGCCGTTGTCTTCTATAATAAAGATCTCATTTTTACCTATTGTTACCTGTGTTTTATCAGGAGTTTGAAATTCAAGTTCTTGGACTTCAGGTGCTTCAGGTGCTTCGGGTGCTTCAGGCGCCTCAAGGATTATCTCAGGGGCCTGGATGGTATCGCTCTGTGCAAAAACAGGAGAGATGATGGCGATAGAAAAAATAAATGCTGCGAGCTTTTTCATAATACTGTTATTTAGTGTCAATTCTTACTCTGTTTGTGGTAAGACGACAATAGAACCGGAAAAGTTACAGCTAAATTTTATTTTCAGATTTTCTTTATGGCGAACTCAGAATTTTACGCCAATAACCACAACATCATCGATCTGCTCAACCTTGCCTTTCCATTTTTCAAATGCAGTTTCAAGAGCTTCAGACTGCTCTCTCATATTTTTGCCGGAAGATTCGATTATAAGCTCACGGAATCGATTTGACATGAGCTTTTTTAATTTCGGACCTCCAAACTGATCTGCAAAACCATCTGAAAAAATATAAATGCAGTCGCCTGGTTCAATTTCTATTGTGTTAAGTTTAAAGTCTTCCAATTTTTCATGGATAGCAACTGGCATCGGGTCGCCCTTGTAACGGTTCATCGAACCATTTCTTATGTGGTATAAAGGGTTATTCGCTGCTGCAAATGTCAACCTGTGGGTGCTTTTGTCATACTTACACATTACCATATCCATGCCGTCTTTGTTTTCACCTGATTCACCTTTTTGATGTAAGGCCTTTATGAGATATAAGCGCAGTTCATTCAGCATTTCATCTGGTTCAATACTTCCATTTTTTTTGACGATTTCGTTCAGGAATCCTATTCCGAGCATGCTCATAAAGGCCCCGGGTACACCATGGCCGGTACAATCGGCTGCAGTGAAATAAACTTTGTTATTTTGTTCTGCCGCCCAGTAAAAATCGCCGCTGACAATATCGCGGGGTTTGAAAATAATGAAATGTTCAGGCAGCATTTTTTCAAGTATCTCTGCACCGGGTAGCATCGATTCCTGGATCCTCTGGGCATAGTGAATACTGTCCATGATCTCCTTTTGCTGGATGGATATCCTGTCGCGCTGTTCAGTGGCCAGGTCTCGTTGCGCCTCAATTTCCGAATTTGCATCTTCAAGCTCTCTTGTTCGTTCTTTTACCTGCTGTTCAAGCCTTTTTTTCTGAACCTCTATCGTTCGGACACGGGCTTTGTAAAACAGGTATGCAAAAACTATGATCAGAATCACCATGCTTACCCTGAAAATCCAGGTCTGGTAAAAGGCTTTTTTTATGATGAAGCTAAAACTTTCTGCATATCCCCATAAATTATTTTTTCCTTTTGCCTTGTAAATGAAATCATAATGTCCGGGAGGAAGGTTATTGTAATATGCTTTAAATTCTTCTCCCCGATGATAGGCTGAATAGTTGTTTCCTGTACCCCTAAGGTAGAATTCGTATTCAACCGATTTTTCATCTGTGAACGAAAGTGCCGATATCTCAAAGACAAAATTGTTCTGATTATGCCTGAAGGAAGCCCCGGATACAGGATCTATTCTATCCCCGTTCAATTCAAGTCTTTCTATATAACATACGGGAGCATAGGATCTGAAGGATTTTGCCCGAATGTTGAAATTAGACAAACCATGATAGGTTCCGATCCAGAGCAGATCATTCTTGTCGAGAAATAATCCCCCGGAAGCGATCTCGTCCCCACTTAGGCCATCCTTTGTGTCGATCCGGAATTCGGTTTCCCGAGTATTCAGGTTGAAATAGGAAAATCCCCTGTTGGTTCCGATCCACAAATAGTTTTTATTTTTTGCTGCAACTATAGATTTAATCACCACACTTTCATCATAACTGGTCATCTCAAGCTGATCGAATTTTTCATTCCTTATCCTTCCCAGGCCACAATCTGTTCCGACCCAGAGCATTGTATCGCTTGCAAAAAGAGACCATACATTGCAATCCGTTTCAAGAAGTGATTCGAATTCAATACCGTTGAAAGCTACAATTTCACTATTATTTCCTCCTACTACCCTTCCCAGGTATTCGGTCAATTGGTAAACATTTGAGGTATACTTGTTCTTTAATTGCCTCGGAGGAGTATAGAAATTTGGCAGGTAATAGATTACTCCGTTTATTCCTGTGAGAAGGAATATCTCACCCCGGGATGAGATGAAAATATTTTCAAGGCTCATTGAAAGTTGGGGAAACTGGGAATAGCGTGCTAAACTAAGGGTGGCTGAATTAATCTCATATACGCCGAAGGTATTGGCTAACAAAATGTTCCCATTATTTAATGGTGCACAAAGAAATTTTTTATTGTCTACTCCTATTGGAGGATCAAAAAGTGTTAAATCCTGTTTGAAAAAATAAATACCATTATTTGAATTTACCCAAATCCGTCCATAATTATCTTCAAAAATCGAATAGATAAATGAATTGATCGTGCTGGGATAAAAATTTCTCAACCCTTTCCTGTTCGTCAGTCTTTGCAACCCCCCGGAGAAACCAATCCAGATATTATCCTCCATATCAGCAAAAAATGAGAGGATTTTGTTATTCCTGATGCCAATTTCTTCTTCATAAAGCATCGGTTTTTGATCGGTGGAAATTACCTGGTAGATCCTTGAATCGGATATTAGCCAGACTGAACCAAAATTATTTGTTTTTATATCTGAGAAGATCTCGATTGGAAAATCAAGCCGGCGGTTAAGATTAAACAGATCACTTTCATAGGTTCCATTGACAAGGTTTTTTAAACTGGATATATACAGGCCTGATTTGGTTGAAATCCATATACTGTCGTTCACATCTACAAATACAGAAAAGGCATCCTGGTTATTTACCCTGGTTGAACTGTTTTCTTCAATATCGATTAAGAATACACCCTGGGAGGTTGCGAGAAATACCTTGCCGGATTTAGGATCTTCTGTGATATTGTAGATCTGTCTCGGTAATTCAGGAAACTTTGAATTGACAGATATTTCCCTGTTTTTTGAATTCAGGATATATACTCCGTTCTCCCCTATCAGCCATTTGTTATTTTCACGGTCAACAAGAATCTTTTTAAAAGAGATCCCCTGGAAATAGTTTCTTGTAACTGTATCGTGATCAAGCTTTGAAATACCGTCTGTGGTTGCAAAGAATATTGTACCTGTTGTATCTTGTTTTATATCCCGGACAGAATTTGATGGCAGGCCCTTGTTTTCACTGTAGATGAACATTTCCCTTCCATTATAACGAACCGCACCTGAATTTGTGCCGAACCAGATGTATCCTTTCTTGTCCTGGAATATGGAAAATACATCTTCCTGGGGTAATCCGTCATCTGCACCATAATTTACATAGGGCAGCTGACCTGTCTGGAAGGATTCATAATAACTGTTTATAAAGGCATCCGGAGTTTGAAGCGTGTTTCCCTGGAGAGATTTCATCAACACCCTGATCAATCCGTTTTCCGAGGATGAGGAGATAAATTTTTCCAGTTCCGCCTTCAATTGCGGTTGATCTTGGCGAATGCCCCAGCATACATTCAGATCCCCCAGTTTTATCTTAGTTTCGAGGTCGGGAAAATCAGATAATTCGTAGAATGCATTGTACAAGATCGTGTAATCTGCATTTCCTGCTTCGACTTCCGGAAGATAATTGTTGACCTTTTGTTCGAAATAATAATTTTTCAGGCCATTTTCAATCAGCTTATCTTCATAGACGGTCTTTTCGCCGGTAACACACCTGAGCCCTCTCAGATCTTCCATGCTTGTTATTTCGGTCTCCTTTCTTGCAATTACAGTATATTCCGACGGATATATGGGAATCATATCTACCTTGTTGGTCCTCCAGTCGAGTGGAGCGAATACTTCGCATGCAATATCGAAATAGTTGAACCAATCCGGGGTATAGGACGAGTCCCGGACAAGAATGCCTTCGTCCGTTTCCCAGTATTTTGTGAAGTAAGGAGTTATGATGATCTCTAAGGATACTCCAAGGTGATCGGCAAACTCCTCTGCAAGTGCATGCATAAATTGTTTTTGACCATCGGAGCGGTAAATGAAATTGCGGTCTCGCAGTGCAACCACCAATTTTTTTGATTCAAGAATTTCCTCAAGGTCCCTGTTTAATTTTTCGTATCTTAGATTTTTATGAATATTGTCTACAAAAGTTGAATAGGTGATTTCAAATTTTTCATAAAAGATCTCATTGAGGACCCCGTTGCCGGCAATGGTCTCAAAAAAGCTTTCAACCTCCAGTTTCAGCCTGTTATTCTTCTCAACAGCCCATGCGGTTTTAGTGACTTTACTTACGGGAAAAGCGATCTGGAAATTATGATTATTCAAAGCGTTAAAATTCAGTGCCTCATCCGCATCAAGGACTATCCCGTAAGCCTCACCTGATTTAAAAAGCTGTTTTGTCTCAGTTCCGGACTCGGTGATCATTAATTCTATACCTCCGCCAATCTTCTCATTGATCTCTTTTAAATGCTTTTCAAAAGTGGTTGAACCCTGAAAAGTTATTTTTTTGCCTTCCAGCTCCATGAAATCCTTTGGGGGTTCCTGACCTTTATGAATCATCAGGAGTTCTGCAGAATATAATGTTTCAGCAAAATCAAAGAGTTTTTTTCTCCAATCCAGGATGGTAAATGTTGAACAGATAATATCCGCGTTTTTCAGGGCGTCAGGGGTGAAGGAAAGATTTGGATTGGTCTCAAGATCAGCCGGGATTTTGCCATCTTGCATAAACACCTGTTCCCAGTCGATAATTACTTCAACAAGCTCAACGTTCAGATACCTGGCGAACTCCTTGGCAAGGGGATAATTAATATTACGGATATCGTCGCTGGTAAAGGCTACCCTGATTTTCCCACTTCTTTTGATTTCATCCAGGTCACGCGATTGTGCAGATGTAATAACAAATAAAGCCAGGATAAAAAGAATGAATTTTCTGAATTGCATAGGCCAAGAAGTAGTTTACTTTTTAAAAGTACTAAATTTTTATTCTGACCATCAAAACCCCATAGCTGTTTTTGATCACCCTGCCTCTATTCAAAAAACTCTTTTAGTGAACCAAAGTAGGTTTCATCCCATCCTTGGTTGATATCATCAAATGCTTCATCAGGAATATTGGTATGAAGAAGTTCAGCCTTGGTAAAATATTTATCCGGGATGAGAGTAATTGTAACAACTGAAGGCTCTTTCTGATCTCCAAAATACCACTCCTGAATTAGCTTTCTGTCTGGTTCAAATTGAAGGTTCCTGCCCGTTATATCTCCTCCGAAAAGAGAAAATTCATCTCCTTCAGTGTTCGTCATTACAGCCTCTTCCCCTGTCCAAAGCTCCAGGGAAAGGGGATTTGTTATTGCAGCATAGACCTCAGTCGGAGTAGCCTTGATTTTGTAATATTTTTTCAGATTCTTCATCTCCTTTTTTGTTTCAGTCCAAGTTAATTATATTCCTTGAAAGCGGAAGCAACATTATTTTCAAATTTAATTGTACCCTGAGCAACCAGCAGGTATAATTTTGCATCTAATAATTGATAATCAATGAATTTGGTAGTAGTTTTGTACTAAATCCCCAAAAGCGATGAAAAAGTGTTTTCTATACATTGTAATATTTGTTCCACTGGGATTATTTGGACAAAGCCAGTTTTCCGCCGAGAGTTTCATGAATTTCAGGGAACAAAATAAAACCCTCACATCAAGCGAATTGCTAGGACAAAATCCTCCTGCGACAACCTATTACTCTTCACGAAAGTATGAACCCGACCTGAAGCAGATCGCATGGTTTGATTCATTAGACCAGCAGTTCTCTTTTACAGAAGATGAAAAAGCACTGCTAAAGTCTAACTATTTCATGGTTTCTGAAAGGCTTTCCCATCTTTCATGGCTTGAAGCTTTTATACAGGTTTATAACAATGATCTGCCACTATTTATAAGCACGGATTTCATTTTATATACGCTTCATTATTCTTATGATGAAATATTAAAGAGACTGGAATATGAAATACTTGAACCGGATTTAATTGAATTGATGGTCTCAATGTATGATCAGTTTTCGGTTATATATAACCAATATAAGGATATTCCTGAACTTGCCCTTCCTCTTGAGGATGTTGATCTTTACCTTGCTGTTGCAAATTCACTGCTCAGGGATAAAGAAGTGCTCCCGCAGAAAACGGGTTCAGGAGGGTATTATGCCACCATGGATGCAGTCAATGCTCAACAACTGGCTTTTATGCCCCTGTTTACAAGGGAAGATTTGTTGAGAAAGCTGGATTTCAGTCAATTCAAACCACGGGGACATTATACTGACGAAATATATACTTCGGATGGAACAAAAACGCTTGAAAACTATTTTCGGGCAATGATGTGGCTCGGGAGGATCGACTTTATGCTTACACGGCCGCCTGACTATAACTCGGAAATTATGTGGAATGATCAGGACCTTTTAAGGATGAATCTGGCGGCATTAATTCTAAACGAGGTGCTTTATTCCTGCGGAAAAATGGAGTTACTTGACAAGCATGAAGAGATCATTTCCTTTATGGTGGGAGAAAGTGACAATCTTACACCAGTGGAGCTAAATGATCTTTCGACGACCGGGCTGGCTGGTATTACAGATCTGTTGGATCAGAACAGGTTTGAAGAATTCAGTGATCTGCTTAATTCATCTGATGATTACGGGCAAAAGATCATGTCAAATTTCTTTATAGTGGACCCGGATACAACAGATCCGAAGAAACTTCCGGTTTCATTCAGACTTCTTGGACAGAAATTTTTAATTGATTCCTATATTTTCAGTGAAGTTGTTTACGATAGAATCATTTTCAATGGAGAGAAACAATTAAGGATGATGCCGGACCCACTTGATATTTTTTCAGTATTGGGAAATGAAGATGCAATGGCACTGACGAAGAATGAAATGGAAAAATATAATTATGCGTATAAGGTTTCAGAGCTAAAATACCTTGTAGATTCATATGAGGATGATTTCTGGACAGGGTCATTGTATAATACCTGGCTATCATCACTCATCAGTTTAAATCCGTCAGACTCAGTTCCCGGCTTTCCCTATTTCATGCTAACAAGTGCATGGCATCATGAGAAACTTAATACGCAGCTTACATCCTGGGCACTTTTAAGACATGATAATATATTGTATGCAAAACAATCATATACAGGTGGGACTTCCTGCTCTTTCCCATACGCTTATGTCGAACCGTATCCGGATTTCTTTGAGCAAATTGGGATTTTTGCCAGGAATGCATCATCCTTTTTCAGCAATTTACTGGAGGGATCCAAACCGGCACTATCTGATGAAATTTCAGGCTATTACGACCGTTATGGAGAAATTCTGTTTGAATTAAAGGACATTAGCCTGAAAGAACTAAAGAAAGAGGCACTTTCTGAGGACCAGATGGTATTTTTAAAGACCATGATAAATGATTTCATGGCATCGGGGCCAAGTGTCTCAGGATGGATCAATGAACTGATGTTTCCATCCATGGATCCATGGGGCTTGGATTTTAATGTTGCGGACGTCCACACACAACCCACTGATGAAGCAGGCAATATGGTGGGAAATGTGTTGCATGTAGGGAATGGACTTGTAAATTTGGGGGTTTTTATTGCTCCCTGTTCGGCTGCTCCTGCCGAGGAAATGTGCTATGTCGGACCAGTGGGGTCGTTTCATATTCAGGTTAAAGACAATTTCTATCGACTTGACGATGATGAGTGGGAGTCCATGTTTTTAGAAGGAAAAAATCCTCCCAGGCCGGATTGGGCATATGCTTATCTTGCCGACATCAACGGGGATACAATATTTCCGAAAAATGTTCTGAAAGGAGTGGAGTATATGAACCAGGTAAGCATATCATCTTCAAATCAGGCAATGGATTATTTGTTGCTTTATCCAAATCCTGTGCAGGGGGAACTGCACTTGCGTTTCATATTAAAGGAACGATCTGATATAGGTATTGACCTATACGATATAAGGGGACGAAAAGTAAAATCGATTTTTGAGGGTTCCCTTCCTGCGGCAGAGCATGACCTTTCAGCTTCCCTTAAGGAAAACATCCCGGGCGTTTATATTGTTCAGATGAAAGTGGATGGAATATCCTGTGTGAGGAGATGTATCCTGGAGTGATAACTATTTTGTATCTATATCGTAGTTGATCTCGGAAATTTCGATAAGTACGATCCGATAGCCTTTGAATACCTCGATTACCGAGAAAACAACTCCGTTAATTATTGCCAGCAACCCCCCGAAAAAGAATGAGGTCGAAACCCAGAAATATCCGTTTAGTTCGAAATTCGAACGTATCCCGAACATTACACTGGCAACTGTAAAAAACAGGATGGCTGCTGAAAAACTTGCGATGGTGATCCTGACCATTGAAATCCTGTGAATGAGATGACTCATCTGTAATTCAATTTTATTGATGTGTTTCAGCTTATCTTTTGACGAACTATCCTGTTCTATAATTTTAATCCGCTCTTCTTTTAGAAAACGGATCCTGTTTACAATTGTGGAATATTTGCTGTTGGTCGAAAATAGCAGGATGGAGGCCGCGACGATCATAACGCCAGGAACCAGCATGGAATTAATAAGTTGAGCTGAATTAGGATCCATTTTCCAGGGTTTTATTTTTCAAATTTTATCATTTATACTGTAAGTGACAAAATTTAAGCTCAATTCAGCTTAAAAATGTGATTAAAAGGTTTCTGGCGGTATAAATGAAAAGAAAGCCGGTGTGTGAGAAAGCAAAATATATTTAAAGCTTCACAGCATTTATTGGTAATAAGACTTATTTCCTTATGCTTCTTTAAAAGCATTGCGGCTCTCAGCGATATTTTGTATCGCAAAGAACCGCAAAAAAGCCATATAGCACCGCAAAGAGATATTTATTGAACAAAATTGTCGTCTATACAATTTTTGATATTCTCTTTTTAAGGCATGCCGGAATATTGGATTATAACTATTTTATTGGAGCATGAAGGTGATAGGCATGGTAAATATCACATTGACGGCCTTTCCTCTTTGTTTTCCGGGTATCATGTCTGGCATCAGTTCCATCACCCGCACACTTTCATCTTTAAATAATTTAATGATATTCTCATCTGGTAATGGTTGATCTGTGCTTAGTGGACGATATCCTACCACTACAACTTCTCTTTCCAAGCCATCTTCAGCTTGCTCCGGCGGAAGTTGTGAAGGATCTGGTATTACAACATCACCTGTTTTAGTAACAAGAAAATGAATAAA
>CAYSAH010000008.1:19571-24422 GCA_964428945.1 uncultured Bacteroidaceae bacterium
TACGCACAGATGTGATCATGTCATCACTACCGGGCCATTGAGGCATTTCTTCCACAACATAGAAGATTTCTTCTTCAGCTGTAAGATTATCGTCTCCAATGACTTCCTCTTTTACTCCTTCATTGTTACAAGCCATGAACAGGAGCAAAACCAAGCTAAGCGGGAAAAGTACAGCGCTTTTCCAGAAGCTTCCTTTTTTATAATTTTTGTTTAACATGTTGATTCTGTTTTTAATTTGATTACTAAACTGATTTGAAATGGATGCGCTTCCAATATATTGATTCAGGATCGTGATCTGGTAACTGAGTTGATCGGTTCCCAGTTCAATGACCCTGTTATCTGCCTGATATTCATGATTAACAACTATAGATTTCCTTAAAAGCCATACAAAAGGATTGAACCAGCTGAGGGAGATGATTGTCTCAGCCAATATTCTGTCCACCGAATGCATCAGACGGGCATGACAGGATTCGTGTTTCAGAATTAATTTAAGATCGTCTTCGCTAACAATAGTAGGATCAATAAAAATGTATTTGAAAAATGAACTTGCATGAAGCTCCCTGCTGATATGGATTTCATGCTCCTGAAGTATCCTTTTCTCAGAAAAAACAGCATTTTTCATAACCTTGAAAATGCTGAACAATAACCTAATGATCAAGATAAAGGAAAAAAACAGGTAAATGTATTTTATTATCTCTATTATTGATGCTGAGGGAGATGCTAATGTTTTACTACCTCCTGATATAATAACACCTTCCAGTGTGTATACCACCGAACTTATGGGTTGCACCGGATTTGAGAAGCTGAAATTTATAAAGGGAACAAGGAATGAGAAGGTCATAGCCAGTAACAGATAGGTCCTGCGACTGTTAAAATTGGAATCTTTCCGGAAAATAAGAAGGTAAACAAGATAGAATATTGTTATAGCAATATTCAATTCTATCAGATATGTGAATAGTCCGTTCATTGCTGTACTGATTTTTTCTTTATTTCCTCCAGGAGTTGAATGATCTCATCTGCTTCCCGTATATTTAGTCTCTCGGCATCTGAAAAATGTGAGAGTACCTGTTTCATGGAATTGTTGAAATATCCTTTCATGAGATCTGTAAACCTTTCATCCCGGTAATTCTCCTTATGAATAAGAGGGTAATACCGGTGAGACTTCCCGAATTCTTCATGAGCTACGAAACCTTTCTTTTCAAGGATACGCACAATTGTTGATACAGTATTATAGGCTGGTTTTGGATCAGGAAAATGTTCCAGGATCTCTTTTACGAAAGCCCGATCCTCCTTCCAGAGGATTTGCATTACCTGTTCTTCTGCCCTCGTTAATTCTTTCATAAGTACTTTTTACTTAAGTTCGGGACAAATATATAACTAAATATTTAGTTCAACAACTAAAAAGTTAGTTTATTTTATAACGGGAAGAAGGAAATTCATATTGTATGATTCGTGAATTATTTTTTAAGGAGTAATTATATACTGTGTAACAATTATATAGGATTATTTTTTAAGAATATAATAAGTATGATCGAATGGATTAATTTCGTCAGCTTTTTTTTCAATTTTTGATAAGACCGTATATTTTCCCAGGTCGATCCGGGGATAAAAGGTATCACCTTCTACCACTGTATTAATAAATGTTATGTATATCCTGTCAACCAGGTCCAGGGTCTGTTTATATATTTCCCCTCCACCTACAATAAATACCTCTTCTGTTGAGAAGGATTCAGCAATTTCGATGGCTTTTTTGATATTATTGCTTACTATGGCATCTGTTGGCCTGAAATAGGGATCTCTGGTAATAACAATGTTGGTTCTGTTCCTTAAGGCCTTGCCGTTGGCCTCGTAATTCTTTCTTCCCATAATAACAATTTGACCCTCAGTTAAACGATGGAAATATTTCATATCCTCAGGCATCCGCCAGGGTAGCCTGTTGTTTCTTCCGATGACAAAATTACTGGACACAGCAACAATATGAGACAGGATCATTTTTTTATTTCCAATATACACAGAAATGCAATATTGAAGAGTGTAGTAATTAATGTTATTGTTGCCTGGGAGTGAATCAGAAGAGTAAGACCTTGTTTAACTGGTCAATACAACATTCTTTTAATTTAGATTGAATATTAATTTCATGGTTTGTTTATAAAATATAATTTACTGTTACAAGAATAACAATAAAGAAATTAATTTCGTTGAATTATATTGTGAATTAAATCACAATTATCACTTTTAACTGAACCCCATTTAATTAGAAAAATTATGATGACAATTGCAGAATCTGTCCGGGAGAAGGTCGAAAAACATGGAAGGGCAAGGGAAGCACTCATCCCTATTCTTCAGGATTTAGTCTCTGAAAAAAGCTACCTCTCTGATCTGGATATGGTTGAAGTGGCAGAACAGTTGGATTTGTCAGCTGCTGATGTTTTTGGTACAGCAACATTTTACTCTTTTCTGCACACAAAGCCAAAGGGTAAATATGTGATTCGTGTTTGTAAAACAATATCCTGCAGTATGAAAGGCAAGAATGTTATTTTATCCACTATTCAGGAAATCCTTAAAATAGGATTGGGGGAGACTACTGCGGATAGAAAATTCAGTCTTGTCGAAACTAACTGTATTGGTTGGTGCCATAAGGCCCCGGCAATACTCATAAACGATGAACCCTATACAGAACTTACTCCCGAAAAGGTAACCGAGATCCTTAGGGAATACATCAAAAACGGAAAAAAAGAGGAAAAAATAAAATTATGAAAAATATACCGGTACACAGGGTAGACCTGATCTTCGAAAAAATTACCTGCAGAGAGATATTTGAGAAAGTTTTGGATTCGACTCCAGACGAGATTATACAATCTGTTATTGATTCCGGATTAAAGGGAAGGGGGGGAGCTCGTTTTCCTACTGGTCTGAAATGGCAGTTTGCAGCAAGAGAGAAAAATAAGGAAAAATATATTGTATGTAATGCGGATGAAGGCGAGCCGGGAACTTTCAAGGATCGGGAGATACTTGACCAGGTACCCGAGAAGGTATTCTGTGGTATGGCAATTGCATCAAAGGCCATTGGGGCAAAAGTTGGTTACATATACCTGCGCGGTGAATATAAATTTCTTGTTCCAAAGCTTCAGGCAAAACTTGAGGATTTTCAAAAACTCATGAAGTCCATGGGGCATAAATTCGAGATTCGTCTACGGCTGGGCAGCGGGGCGTATATATGCGGAGAGGAAAGCGCCCTTTTTGAATCCATAGAGGGAAAACGGGGAGAACCAAGAAATAAACCGCCCTATCCAACAAAATCCGGACTTTTTAACAAGCCAACATGTATAAATAATGTTGAGACACTTGTCTATATCGTTATGATACAGAAATATGGGCCCTCTCACTTTAAAGATCTTGGAACAAAGGATTCGAGGGGTTCAAAGGTGTTTTCTGTTTCCGGTGATACACCCAAAGCAGGAATTTATGAGCTGGAACTTGGGATGAGAGTAGACGAATTTGTTGAGGTCTTTGGAGACGGTGATACAAAGGCAGTACAGGTTGGAGGAGCTGCAGGATTCTGTGTACCAAGAAAACGCTTTGAAGAGACAATTATTGGATTCGAAGGAGTTCCGACCGGGGGCTCAATGAAGCTTTTCAACAGCACAAGATCCATGTACAATGTTTTACATAATTATCTGGATTTCTTTACTGAAGAATCATGCGGACAATGCACACCCTGCAGGGTTGGCTGTCAACAATTGCTTAAAGGTATTGAGGCTGTAAAAAAGGGAGATAAGAGTTCAAAATATCTGGATGAGCTTGTTAAGCTTGCCGCAACGATGAAAATTGCAGCAAAATGCGGACTTGGACAATCTGTTGGAAATGCTTTTAGCTCAATTGTCGAAAACTTCAAGGAGGAGATTATCTATTAATTGTAACAAGAAAAACAAATGCTGTCATGGTAAAATTATCAATAAACGGATTGCTGGTAGAGGTTCCTGAAGGAACCACAATTCTCGAAGCAGCAAAAAAGCTGAATTTCAGAATACCCATCCTTTGTCATCACGACGATTTATGTGTTGCCGGTAATTGCCGGGTCTGTGTAGTAGAACAGCTTGGAAGCAAAGTGCTTACAGCTTCATGTGCCACCCCGGTTGCAGAGGGAATGCAGATACTTACCAATTCTCTTAAAGTCAGGACAGCCAGGAAGCATGTTATTGAACTTCTGCTGTCGGAGCACAATGCCGATTGTACAAAATGTTATAAAAACGGCCACTGTGAACTTCAGAATCTGTCAAATGAATTTAGTGTGGGAGACCATATTTTCCTTGACCTGATCCATCATAAGAATTACACAATTGACAGGTACTCCCCTTCCATACAAAAAGATGATAGCAAATGTATCCGATGCCAGCGCTGTGTGCGGACCTGTGAGGAATTGCAGGGAGTAAATGCTCTGGCAGTTGCCCATAAGGGAGAGAAACTTAAAATCAGCACCTTCTTTGAATATTCCATGGCGGAGGTGATCTGCACAAACTGCGGTCAATGCGTGAATCGCTGTCCGACCGGGGCCCTGGTTGAAAGGACTTACATTGATGAAGTCTGGGACGCCATCCTGAATCCTGAAATACATGTTATAGTTCAAACAGCCCCAGCAGTCAGGGTTGGACTTGGCGAAGATCTTGGACTTGAACCGGGCCAGCGTGTTACAGGAAAGATGGTTGCTGCCTTAAAGAGACTGGGCTTCAACTCAGTTCTGGACACTGACTTTACAGCTGACCTTACAATTCTGGAGGAAGGAACGGAATTGCTTACAAGATTGAAAAAAGTTTTAGTCGATGGGGATAAAGAGGTCGCCCTTCCTATGAC
>CAYSAH010000009.1:0-10714 GCA_964428945.1 uncultured Bacteroidaceae bacterium
GTATGTTTGTTGGTCCTCTGGGTATAATTATCGGTCCGTTTATCGGAGCCTTCCTGGGGGAGTTGATCTCGGGAAAACAACAAAAAGAAGCCCTCAGGGCTGGTTGGGGCTCCTTTCTTGGTTTTTTACTTGGTGTTGGTATGAAATTAATGGTATGTGCCACACTTCTTTTTCTTTTCATCCACCACCTTATCTGGTGATATTAAAGAAGCGGCCTGTATAGTCTGCTCAAAAAATTGAATTCACCTAATTTTATGATCCAAGGGTGGCAACCATTACTGCTTTGATCGTATGAAGCCTGTTTTCTGCCTCATCGAAGACGATTGAATGTTCTGATTCGAAAACATCATCGGTAACTTCCATCGCATCAAGTCCATATTTCTGGTAGATCTCCTCCCCCATCTTTGTTTCCCTGTTGTGAAAGGCAGGAAGGCAGTGCAGAAATTTTACTTTTTTATTGCCTGTTTTATTTAGTACATCCCGGTTCACCTGGTATGGTTTTAACAATTTTATCCTTTCATCCCATACCTCTGCAGGTTCACCCATTGATACCCACACATCTGTATAAAGAAAATCCACACCTTTAACACCTTCATCAACATTTGCTGTAAGCGTGATCCTGGCACCGGTTTGTCCAGCAATTTCCCTGCATTTCATGACCAATGCTTCATCAGGCTGGCATTCCAATGGTGCAACTGCCCGGAAATCCATGCCCATTTTTGCGGCACCCACCATTAGAGAGTTTCCCATATTATTTCTTGCATCACCCAGGTAAGCAAAGGATATTTTATTCAATGGTTTTTCTGAATGCTCGAGCATCGTCATAAAATCAGCAAGGATCTGGGTTGGATGAAACTCGGTGGTAAGCCCGTTCCAAACCGGTACCCCTGCATATTGGGCAAGCTCTTCAACGACTGACTGACCAAATCCCCTGTATTCGATCCCATCATACATTCTTCCCAGCACCCTCGCTGTATCTTTCATTGATTCCTTATGCCCTATTTGGGATCCTGATGGACCGAGATAGGTAACATGTGCACCCTGTTCAAAGGCTGCCACCTCAAAAGCGCAACGGGTCCTTGTTGATGATTTTTCAAAGATAAGTGCAATGCTTTTCCCTTTCAGCCTTGGTGTTTCGGTTCCGCTGTATTTCGCCTTTTTCAAAGAAATACCCAGGTCAAGCAAGAAGCGGATCTCCTCAGGTGAAAAATCCAGTAATTTTAAAAAATTCCTGTTTTTTAAATTATATGCCATGTCAGAATTATTTTTTCAGTTCAGGGATACAAAAATAGATTAATCTTCGTATTCCATCGTTATTTTTGTACCATAACTTTTATCTTCAAGTTTAAATGCTTCTGTTATGACACTCTTTCTTCCTCCATTTTTAATAAAATCCAGGCAGGAACGAATTTTTGGTGCCATATCACCTTCCCCGAACATTCCCGACTCAAGATAATTCAGTGTGTCCCTATAATCCAGGAACTCTTTTATTTCCTGCTCTTCTGTTCCGAAATTTATATACACAAAAGGTACGTCAGTAAGGATGTAGAATTCATCGGCCTTTATCCTGGATGCAAGCAAGGCAGAGGCATTATCCTTGTCAATGACCGCTTCTGCAGGCCGCACCCGCTTCTCTTCATCGATATATACAGGAACACCTCCACCGCCTGCAGCAACAACTATGGTTCCTTGCCTGACAAGTGAGTTTACCACTCTCTCATTCATTATCGCTATTGGCGTCGGTGAGGGCACCACCCTCCTCCATCCATCCTTCCTCTTCCTGTCCTCCTTAAATACCCATCCTTTGTTCCCGGTAAGTGCCTCAGCCTCAACCTTACTATAGGTTCGGCCTACCCTTTTTGTCGGGTTTGAAAAAGCCGGATCCCTGATATCGACAAGAACCTGAGTTACCAATGTAACTATCTCTTTTTCTATGTTGTGTTTGGTAAGTACATTCCGAAGCATTCTTTCGATCATGTACCCTATCCCTCCCTGGGAATCAGCAACACAAATATCCAGGGGCATCTGAGGTATCTGGTATACAGATTCTCCCGCATCATTGCGCATAAGGATATTTCCAACCTGTGGTCCGTTCCCATGGGTAATAACGAGTTCGTATCCACCTTGAATCAAATGAACAAGATTTTCAAGCGTATCTGTGGCATTTTGTTCCTGTTCGTCGATCGTCCCCGACTGATCATCCCGTAATAGGGCATTACCTCCAAGCGCTATAACTGCAACTTTTTTCATAATAATCCTGTTTTTGCGAAATACAAATCTATATTATTTAGCAGGTAGTTTACCATGTTATACATGATTTAAAACACAATGAACCATGTTATTAAATAGCATATGAATTATACACTTTCAAAGTTGTTACCCATAATGCGAACTTAATTATGAAAAGATTTCCATAGGAACGAAGAAACACTTTGTTAAGTTCACAAGCGTTTCCTATTTTTACCCATATTTTTATTGAATGCCGAAACCAACAAGATACCTTTTCCTGCTGCTTGCCTTTTTGCTCATTCCTTTTGGATGCAGGCATTCTAAGGAGAACACGGGCAGCATAGAAGCTGATTTTATCAAATACAGGGTCGTATACCTGGAAAATATGGCCGGCGACATCCCCACCAGAATGCTCCCAAATGAAATGGAATCCTATTACACGAAAAAATTTATATTGACCCGTATCCAGGGATTTTTCGGACAATTTTCTCTTGTTCAGATCGCCAACCTCAGGCAGAGCTCGGTAACGACCATGCTCAACTTCTTCGGGAACAAGGTTTTTTACACCGGGGGTAAAGGCGAAATTCCGGCAGGGATAGTAGCCCTCAATGATCCAAATGTAAAATTGACTGAAGATACCATGCGTATCTGCGGAATGCTATCCTACAGGGCAGAGATTGATTGCGCTGAAAATAATTTTGATATCTATTACACCAAAGACATTGATATAAAATCCCCAAATTTAGCTACACCTTATTTTTTCATCGATAATGTTCTGTCTGATTTCAGGGTACAACTCAGTAAACTGAAAATGAGGCTGATTATGTCGCATCATGAGAGCACTGTTGTTGATGCAACAATATTCAATATACCTGAAGATTACGAAGAAGTATCTCTGGAGACTATGGAGAACATTATCAACAGTTTGTTCACAAATGAATAAAGGACCTAGCGCCCTTATTACTACATTAGTATTTTTAAAATCCACCTAAATACTGTCCGACAGAAAATTATATGAGCAGTAAAAAGAATAAAGCAGGGTCCGGTTCTAATTCTTTCAAGACATTTTTTGCTTTCCTGGGCGATGACAGGTTCAGGTATGCTATGGGAATTGTGTTGTTTCTTTTTGCATTTTACCTCTTTTTATCATTTATTTCCTATTTCTTCAATTGGAAGACAGACCAGGATTTCAGATGGAGCAATGTTTTTTCAGGACCTGAAATTACAGTTGAAAACCAGGGAGGAAAATGGGGGGCCTGGTTATCGGACACATTCATAAACAAGTGGTTTGGATTTTCCAGCCTTCTTTTCCCTTTTTTATTGCTCATCTGGGCCGCGAGGTTATTAAAGCTGAAAGGAATAAAGGTATGGAGGTTAACGATGAATACGCTGTTCCTTATCATTTTATTGTCAGTTACGCTTGGTTTCCTGTTCGGCGCTGCTTCAGGCTTCCTCGGAAGCGGCCCTGGTGGTGCACATGGCTATCATATCAGCCGATGGTTGATCGCTATCCTTGGTAAAGCAGGAACAGGTTTTATACTGCTTATAATTATTTCTGTTTTTCTTCTTTTCACCACACCACTTCTGCAACAAATCAAAGAAAGAAGTATGAGAAGAATGCAAAATAAACACGAAGAAGAAATACAGGATCCGGGCAATTTAGAGGATACGCAACATGAAATACTGTTGAATACAGCAAAAAGTTCCGTTTCTGAAGAAAAGACGGAGGAGGAGCAATTTGTAGTCAGTGATAATGAGCCGGACCCGGATGTAAAACAGGAAAATGATGATGATAACCTGGCTGACAATGTTGTGATCACTGTAGAATCGGTCGAAAGTGATGATGAAAATGATGAAGGAATGGCTGGTGAATTAACAGATTATGATCCTACCCTTGAATTGCCGCATTACAAACTGCCTTCGCTGAGCCTTCTGAAAGATTATGATTCAGGAGATACCACGGTCACAAATGAGGAACTGATATCAAATAAGAACCGAATCGTTGAAACACTTGCTTCCTATAAGATCAAAATCGATAAGATCAAGGCAACCATAGGACCAACGGTTACCCTTTATGAGATCGTACCTGCCCCGGGAATAAGGATCTCAAAGATCAAAAACCTTGAAGACGACATAGCATTGAGCCTTGCTGCATTAGGTATCAGAATAATTGCACCTATTCCCGGTAAGGGTACGATTGGTATTGAGGTTCCGAACCAAACTCCAAGGATAGTATCCATGAAGACGATCCTGAGTTCCAAAAAGTTCCAGGAAACTGATTTTGATCTGGCCATTGCACTTGGAAAAACCATCGCCAATGAAACATTTACTTTCGACCTGGCCAAAATGCCGCATTTACTTGTTGCAGGGGCAACCGGTCAGGGTAAGTCAGTTGGTTTAAATGCAATCATTGCATCCCTGTTGTATAAAAAGCACCCTGCACAGCTTAAGTTTGTGATGATCGATCCAAAAAAAGTCGAATTATCACTTTTCTCAAGAATAGAGAATCATTTCCTTGCAAAACTTGAGGATACAGAAGAAGCCATAATTACCGATACGCAAAAGGTGATCAAGACGCTAAATGCACTATGCTCCGAAATGGACATCAGGTATGACCATCTTCAGCTTGCACATGTCCGGAACATCAAGGAATACAACAAAAAATTCATAAGCCGTAAACTTAACCCGGAGAAAGGCCATCGTTATCTTCCGGTTATTGTTGTAGTGATCGATGAATTTGCTGATCTGATCATGACAGCAGGCAGAAATATTGAGACCCCGCTCTCCAGGTTGGCGCAGCTTGCAAGGGCAATAGGTATCCACCTCGTGATCGCAACCCAAAGGCCTACAACCAATATCATTACCGGGGTTATTAAAGCCAATTTCCCTGCAAGGATCGCTTTTCGTGTCTCTTCAGGCATTGATTCCAGGACGATATTGGATGGACCCGGAGCGGATCAGCTTATTGGCCGTGGAGATATGCTTTTCCTTGCGGGAAATGAACCGGTAAGGCTGCAATGTGCATTTATTGATACTCCTGAAATTGACAATATTACCGAATTTATAAGTGAACAGAAGGGTTTTTCAGGCGCGATGGAATTGAAAGGAGTAGATGAAGATACCGGTGAGTCAGCTGAAGTTGACCTGAGAAAAAAGGATGATCTTTTCGAAGAAGCTGCCCGTCTGGTCGTACAACATCAGCAGGGTTCAACTTCACTGATCCAGAGAAAGCTGGCTCTTGGCTACAACAGGGCAGGAAGGATCGTAGACCAGCTGGAGGCTGCAGGGATACTTGGACCTTCGGAAGGGAGCAAGGCCAGGCAGGTAATTCCAAAGGATGAATTTAGTTTGGAACAGATTTTGAATGAACTTGAATAAACAAATGTCATGAAACAATACTTAGCACTTATTCATCTCTTTTCCACCATGATCCTTTTCGGTCAAAAGGACCCTGCAGCTGAAATCTACCTGGACAAAATATCCAAAGACCTGGACCCTGGTCATGCATTGAAAATTGAATTTGGGTATACTCGGGAGGACCTTCAATCGGAAAGCAAAATTGAAGGCGAGGGAACACTTGTAGTAATGGGAGAGAAATATAAAATGGACCTTGGCGAGGCAATTATCTTATTTGATGGCAAAAAACAGTATTCACTGCAGACAGAGATCGAGGAGGTGTATATAAGCATACCGGATCCTGAAAACAAGGAATTCATGTTCTCAGATCCCATCCGGATGTTGAGAAAATACAAGGAAGACTATAAATACAGGCTGATGGGAGAAGTTACCTTTAATGGAAAGCCGGCTGTCGAAGTCCAGCTTTATCCTGAGGAACTTGGCAGCCCTTATGCCCTTATTAAACTCTATTTCACTAAAGAGAATTCGAAATTAAATGCCATGGTTATCAGGCATAAGGAAGGTATACTCTACACCATGCTTTTGAAAAGTATGGAAGACCAGAAAGATCCGGGGATAGCATTTTTCCAGTTCAACCAGGAGGACTACCCGAATGTGGATGTTATAGAATTAATGGATTAACGACTTGATTTTATCGACCGGCGAATTGCCTGCCTGGGATAAACCTCACGTTTTACCATGCATAAACAATATAGGAAAAGAGCAGAAACCAGGCCTCATACCTTGTTGACCAGACCTTTCAGGATTACCCTCCGGCAGTTGCATCTTTTAACCATATCCCAGGGGATTGAGCCTTAATGATAAGCTTCCACTTCTGCCTGATTTAAAAGTATCATAAATATGATAACCGTGCATCACGTTTACTCCGGGTAGGCAATCCTGGCATGATAGATATTGATCAGCTTTTGCTTAAATATTTCCTTTATTATAGCGATATCGCTGAAAGTTATATCAGCTTCAGAATACTGGTCTTCCTGTGTCTGGTGGGCAATAATATTATCAACAAGTTTACTCAGCGATTCCTCACTAATATCCTTCATGCTACGGGAAGCTGCTTCAACTGAATCTGCAATCATCACAACGGCCATTTCCTTAAGATACGGTTTCGGACCCGGATAACGGAATTCGTCCTTATTGACATCCTCATCAGGGTTATTGCTCAGGTAAGATTTGTAGAAATACTGAACCGTTGAAGTACCGTGGTGTGTAAGAATGAAGTCAATGATCTGCTGTGGAAGCTTGTAACGCTTGGCGATTTCCAATCCGTCATTTACATGGTCAATAATAATTTTAGCACTGGTTTTAAAGTCGATTTTATTATGAGGATTTTCACCATCACGCTGGTTCTCAATGAAAAAATAGGGATTATTCATCTTACCAATATCATGGTAAAGGGCTCCTGTCCTTACCAGAAGCGGATTCCCTCCAACCTTAAGAACTGCGCCCTCAGCAAGGTTTGCAACCTGCAGGGAATGCTGGAAAGTTCCTGGTGCCTTTTCAGCTAACTGTCTGAGAAGCGGCTGATTTGTGTCCGAAAGCTCAAATAAGGATGCATCAGACAAGAATCCAAAGAGTCTTTCAAAAAGGTAGATCAGGGGATATACGGTTAAAATAAGAAGGCCATTCCCGCCAAACCATAAAAGCTGGGTCAGGTCTACACTTTCAATTGTACCTTCCTGAAGAAGGGAGAGGATTATATAAACAAGGGAATAGGTCAATGAAACAAATACTGCTATAAAAAACAGTATGCTGCGCCGGTAATAGGAACGCATTGAAAATACTGCAACCACCCCAGCAAGGAAGTTCATAAGCAAAAACTGGTAACTGTTTGGTATCCAAAATCCTGCCAGCAGGAGTATCAGGAAATGGACAAAAAATGCAAAGCGTACATTGAAAAAGGTCTTAAGAAAGATTGGAATAATCGCGAAGGGTATAACATAATAACTTATGGTATCATTGTTCACTGATACTTTGGTAAGCCCGACCATGATAACGATCAGCGAAAGCAGAAATAAAGTTTTTGCACTGCTGCCCATTAATTCCCTCCGGAAATTGGAAACATACCAGAGCAGTGAAAGAAATATCATAGAAATGAGAATAAACTGGCCCAGGTAGATCAGACTGTAATTCCTCGCTACATTTGAATTGGTTTCATATTCCTTTCGAAGTGATTCGATCAGTTGATATTTTGCCGGGGAAACTAATTCGCCAAGGGCAATAATGATCTGTCCCGATTGGACCATTCCTTGCGTGGTGGAAATCCCATCAAGTTTTGATTGTAGAACATTATTGGTTAAGGATTCATCGAAGAGTATATTTGGCCGGATGTATTTAGATATTGTCAGATCTGAGAGTATCATGTTATCATTCCGGTATGTTGCTGCTTTAAGAGCATTCATCACGTATTGATAAGCCATTTTTTCGCTAAAAATATCCGTCGTAATTGTTTTTTCGGCCAATTGCCACCTTTTCAGCATAATTTCAGTGCTACCCTGATCGCTTTGAATCAGAATTGGATGCATTTCAATGATACCTTTTGCATATACCGCACTGAGAATTCCCGGAAGTGTATCCGCTATCCTGCGATGTAGTGCGTTGTTTATGCTTACAGGCGGATTTGTATTATTTGGTGATACCAGGTCCTTATTTAATTCCGTAAGGACCGCAATTACAACTGAAGTATCAAGTGAAAAATAGGGCTTGTTATTCCTTGTAATACTGTCAATCTCCCTGTTGATGTGAACTTCATCCTTATAGACAGGGAAATCGAAGGGTGCTATGAGATTCTCATGCTTCCATGGCCTGTTTTTAACATATTCATATTTGAATTTTCCTTCCCGGGGATACATCCAGAATACAAGAATGATGCTGATAAAATACAACAGGAAAATGCGGAATGTTTTCCAGTATCGAAGAAATTTATCAATGAATTTCATATATTAAGCTTTATTCCTGCACCCTGGATGCAGTAAAATACATAACGGTCACAAAGATACATCATCTGTAACAATTTAAATAATAGCATTTGTTTAGTATTTTAGCAGAAAAGAAAAGCAAATGGAAAAACAGCCAATCTATATCGGGGTAGCCGTGCAGGGATTCATACCTGTAAGAAAAGACCCGTATGAGCGATCTGAAATGGTGACACAGGTCCTGTTCGGTGAATCTGCGGCGATTACAGATGAGGAAGGGAGATGGTTATATATAAGGACTTTAAATGACAGTTACGAAGGCTGGATCGATAAAAAATGTATTGAAAAAACAGAAACCACAGCAGCCACTATCTATATTGTGGCTCATGAAAATACAAAGGTCCGGAATTTAAGCAACGGGCAGAAATTTACGATCCCGATAGGAGCTGCGATCCCGGCAGTAAATAAAGGAGAATTTTCCCTGGCCTCCTATACTTATAGAATTGAGAATCCTGAAAATATTGTTAAACCCGGTTCGGTAAGCCTGGCGGATGTGATAGACGATGTTATCTCAGTCCCGTACCTCTGGGGAGGAAGGTGTGGTTTTGGCTTTGACTGTTCAGGACTTACACAATACCTTTGCCGGGTGACCGGGAAGGAAATACCACGAGACGCAGGTGACCAATCGGCCGCAGGAACGACACTAAGCTTCATCAGTGAAGCCAGAACAGGGGATCTGGCCTTCTTCGACGACGAAGTGGGGGTCATACATCACGTGGGTATGATGATTGGAAATGACCGCATTATCCATGCCTCAGGGCTCGTAAAAACAGACCGTATCGACCAGCAGGGAATTTTTAATGAGAAACTTGGTGGCTATACCCATAAACTAAGGGTAATCAAGAGGCTGGGAAAGTAGGGGATGTTGAATATCGAAGGAGTATGGGGCATGGGGATCGGGGCACCTTGATGACCGGGAAGTCTTTAGCGTAGAGCGTAGAGCGTAGAGCCTACAGTCTTTAGTCTACAGTCTAAAGCCTGGAACCTACAACCTATAGCCTTGCATTTTACCGGGACGGGCCATCATGCAAAGAAACATTTGCTATTATGCTACAGACATTGTTGTATTTAAGATACACTTTGTTATATTTCATACAGATTTTGCTACCTGTATTAATTACTACGATACTTCCATGAAATGCTATTATATCGCTGATAGATGCAATGATACCTTTTGTATTTTTACAATACCTCTTCCAAAGGCAATGAGGTCTGTGTCATCTATACCAATACCTGTTCCGGGGCTACTATAATTGCACCAAGGAAGGGCTGTGTTCAACGGATCCCTGCAAGTGTATGGCCTCAGATGATCATACCGGCCCCAACAGTATTGTTTGTAGCCTCATCAATGATACTGACACTTCCGGTTATCCTGTTATTCTGATAGCTATCGTAGAATATGGGTTTGGTTGTTTTAATGGCTATCCTGGCGATCTCGTTCAGGCTGATGCTGTTGTCATCATCGATCTCTTCGAGGGTGTTGATATTCATTTTATACTTAACCTCCCGGATAACGCATCTCAATTCGGCGGTGGTGTGTCTTATGGTATATTTACCCCCCAGGACCATAGGTTTTTCCCCGAGCCAGCAGATCATTAATTCTATATCCTGTCCTATTTTTGGAGGATTTTCTGCGGACACGATCATATCCCCTCTTGAAATATCAATATCATCTTCAAGGGAGAGGGCAACAGACTGCGGAGGAAAGGCATGATCAAGAGTACCGTTCAAAACATCGATCGACTTTATAGTTGTTGTCCTTCCACCGGGCAGAATGGCAACCTTTTCACCTGGTTTAAACACACCACCTGCCACCCTTCCTGCATACCCGCGGTAATCGTGAAATTCCTGACGCATCGGGCGGATAACATACTGAACCGGGAACCTGCCGTTTTTGAAATCAGCATCACTGGTAATATCAATTGTCTCAAGAAGCTCAAGGAGAGTTGGGCCTGTATACCAGTCCATGTTGTTACTTCGGTCCACAACATTATCTCCTTTCAAGGCACTGATAGGGATAAAACGCACATCCCTGATCTTTACCATGTTCTTAACCGGTTCAAACTGCCTGAGGATATCTTTATAAACATCCTCTT
>CAYSAH010000009.1:10724-12456 GCA_964428945.1 uncultured Bacteroidaceae bacterium
ATCCCCCCTCAGGGCACTGATTGGGATAAACCTGATATCCAGGATATCGAGTTTAGCTGCAAAATGGTTGAAATCCTTTTTAATCCGTTCAAAAACCTCGTCCTTATAATCAACCAGGTCCATCTTATTGATACAGATCGCAACATGTGGAATTCCAAGAAGTGAAGCAATATAAGCGTGTCTTTTTGTTTGCTCAAGCACACCCTGCCTTGCATCGATAAGAATCAGTGCAAGATTTGCGGTTGATGCCCCTGTTACCATATTTCTGGTATACTGGACATGACCGGGAGTGTCGGCTATAATGAATTTGCGTTTAGGAGTTGCAAAATAGCGGTATGCCACATCAATGGTTATCCCTTGCTCTCTTTCAGCGCGAAGTCCGTCGGTAAGTAGTGCAAGGTTAACCTGCTCCTCTCCCCTGTTTATGGAAGCTGTTTCGAGTGCTTCCATCTGGTCCTCAAAAATGGCCTTGGAATCATACAGCAGCCTGCCGATCAATGTACTTTTACCATCATCAACACTACCTGCAGTGGTAAACCTTAAAAGTTTCATATCCAGGTAACCTGGTGCCGGATTGTTGTCTGTACTCATAAATAATTATTTTAACACTTAGAATATGGTCTGGAACAGAAATTTTTAGAAGTAACCCTCTTTTTTACGGTCCTCCATGGCGGCTTCAGACCGTTTGTCGTCATATCTCCCTCCCCTTTCGGTTGATCTTGCTGCTGCAACCTCCTGGATGATATCTTCAAGGCTGTTGGCTGATGATAGTGTCAGTCCTGTACATGTGATATCACCAATTGTCCTGCACCTTACATCTTTTATTTCAGTAAGCTCACTATCCTTCATCGCCATAAAATCAGCTTTTGCAAGCCATACACCGTCACGGAAAAAGACTTCGCGTTTGTGGGTGAAGTATAAATCAGGGATTGGAATATTTTCAAGATAGATGTATTGCCATACATCCATTTCTGTCCAGTTGCTCAGGGGGAAGACGCGAAAGTGTTCTCCCATATGTTTTTTTCCATTAAAGATGTTCCAAAGCTCAGGACGCTGATTTTTCGGGTCCCACTGACCAAACTCGTCCCTGTGTGAGAAAAATCTTTCTTTTGCACGTGCCTTCTCTTCATCCCTTCGGCCCCCGCCGAGTGCTGCATCAAATTTCATTTCTTCAATTGCATCAAGCAAAGTAACAGTCTGAAGTACATTCCTGCTTGCATTCACTCCCTTTTCTTCAACTGCCCTGCCGGAGTCGATGGAATCCTGCACCAGGCGAACCAGGCATCTGCCACCGGTATCTGCCATCAGTTTATCCCTGAATTCAAGTGTCTCAGGAAAGTTATGGCCGGTATCGATGTGCAGGCATGGAAATGGCACAAGCTGTGGCCAGAATGCCTTCACTGCAAGGTAATACATTACAATTGAATCTTTTCCACCGGAGAATAACAATACTGGTCTTTCAAACTGTGCAGCCACCTCCCTGATAACGTAAATCGCCTCTGCTTCAAGCTCCCTTAAGTGGGTAATTGAATATTCGCTCATAATTGGAAATTAAGGTTCCTGTTTCAGGGTAGCAAAGATAGAAAAAATCTTTGGCCTTTTGAATTCATTAAAAGATGACAATCCGATTTGAAGTAAACCGGTTCCCATTTTTTAGCTGCACAAAGTAATTCCCGGGCGCAAAGCCTTCAACATTCATCTGTTGTATTTCACCTTGTGTAAAATAACCTTC
>CAYSAH010000009.1:12466-17858 GCA_964428945.1 uncultured Bacteroidaceae bacterium
ACCTTCCTCCTTATGAACTATTTTTCCAGAAGCAGAAATTAAAGTTATAGAAGTTCTGCCTGAAAGTGCATCAGGAATTTGGATATTTAGCTGTGAATGGGCCGGATTCGGGTAAATATTTACAGCAAAATTCTGAATCCTGTTCTCTTTAACATCCACAAGCTTATTGCTGGCTGTCCAGATACCCCTGCCCAGGGTAGCCAGTATAAGCTGGTCATCCTGCAAGAGCATTTTATAAACACAAACATTAGGAAAATCAGATTCAAGCATGTGCCAAGACAATCCGTTGTCGACAGATTCAATAATGCCAATTTCAGTGCCTGCCCAGATCACATCCGGATCATGCGGCATTACAAGCAGTGAAAGTACAACAACATCAGGAAAACCGTTTTTACTTACAGAATTTTGTCCGAATCCTGAAATATCTTCCCAACTTGTACCCTTGTCCTCTGTCCTTAGTATTTTCGGTTTTCCTTTATATGAAAACAAAAGGAAAGCTATATCAGGATCAACAGGATGCGTTTCAATTGCACTTATAAAGCCCAATTCAACCTCCTCATAGCGTGAAACAGGGTCAAAAGTATCACCATAGTCGGAGGATACAAAAATATTAAGAAGGGGATCTTCGAACATGCCCTGGCCAGCCCATATTACAGATGGTTCAGCTTTCGAAACTTCAACATCTATTGCACTTGATGCCGATCCATAGAAAGCAAGGCCTTCTTTGATTTCCGTAAGCTCCCAATCTTTCAAAGGATAGGCAAACTGCGGATGCCTGTATACACCGCTTGCATCGATCGTGTAGATGGTATCCGGACGGGCCCTGGAATGTGTAAGTTTTGAAATGAATGGCCCAGTATCACCTAATCCCGAAACAGACTTTGTCCATGTCAATCCACTGTTCCTTGATGTATAAAACTGGTTGTTGTATACACTACCAATCAGGGCATTACTGTCTTTTGGATGCCAAAGCACTTCAAAGCCATCACCTCCAAGCATTGGAATATAATTACGCTTGTCATTTGCAATAACATCCAGGGGTGACCTCCAGGTTCCATTGTCCTGCATTCCTCCAATATATACATCCTTCCCAGGCATTTTTGCCACCCCGTAGAACTGGGTTGTATAGAATCCCTTTGTCATCTGTTCCCAGGTTTTTCCAGTATTTGTTGAAACAGCAACACCCCCGTCATTCGCGCTTATAATCTTATAATCATCAGCAGGTGAATTGCCTGGAATTATGCAGAGTTGATGGTGATCAACATGAAGGTTTGTATTCACGGATCCACTTGAGATTATCCTGGTACCTGCAAGTTGAACCGGGTAAGACCCATACTCAATATCCACTGAGCTTTCCGGTAAGGACCCGGGATTCCAAACTCCATTTTCAGGGAGGATCGGCCAAAAGAAGTAGATCATCTTATAATAATGTCCTCCAGGTTTCGCGATCTCGGGGTTAGGAGTATTGGCATCATATTGAACTGAATTGATAAAAATATATTCCCTCCCGCTAAGATCGTTTGTTGGATCCCTAATTATCAGGTCAAAAGCACCATCCCGATCCTGGTCCCTGAACGACACCATCAGCTGCCTGTTATTTGTCAGATCCCAAACCTGGAAGGGAACATCAATATAGTCCTTATAGGTATAATCTTTGGAAGGGACTCCAGCACCGGCACCGGCAGGAACCTGGAACCGATGCGCTTTTTGACTTATTCCCGGTCCGAACTTAATTATTACAGAAACAAAATCAGTCTCTTTTACATCAGCATTTTCTTCCAGTCCGGTTGACATACCTCCTCCAAGGAAAGAGCCTCCAAAATTTATAAAGTCCAGAAATGACCTGGTATTCGTTGTGTCTGCTTTCAGTACCTCAGGTTTACTGACACCAGTATTGTTCTCAAACGTAATGGCACCGCAATATACACCCCCAACGTATACTTTTTCTCGTATATACGGATCGGGAGTAATAGCATTGTTGTACCATCCCTGGTTGCCATGAAAATTTAAAAAACCGCCATCCTTCCCGTTTGGTAACCACGTTTTCCCTGCATTTTTGGAGATATAAACGGCCATTCCACTGTTCTTTTCAGCAGAAGCAAAAACGTAATTGGTATCAACCGGGCTAACTGCAAGGGAAATTCTTTTTACATCCTTGATCCCGGTTCCAGATTTGCTCCATGTTTTACCACCATCAGCACTTTTAAAAACGCCCAAGGAATTTACACCTGCATAAAGAATTTCTGGATCAAGAGGATTTTGCTCAAGATCCTGAACGCGGTACCCGGATTTGTAGACTGTATCCCAGGACAGTCCGCCGTCAGAGCTTTGATAAATTCCTGCATTTGTAGCAACCAGCATATTGCTCTCATTTTTGGGAGATACCCACATATCATTGACATAGTAGAATTCCTTGATCCGCGTAGATTCAATTACATTCCATGTTACACCCCTGTCGGTGGATCTAAAGATTCCATCACCGGTAATCATTCCTACACCACCAAACCCCTCTCCGGTTCCGGCAAAAATAATATCGTGATTAATAGGGGACATGCAAAGTGCCACAGTGGACAAATTAGGAAGTGCCGAAGTCAGATCTGTCCAGCTTTTTCCTCCATTTTCAGTTTTCCAGATCCCTCCACCCGCAGTTCCTGCATACCATGTATTTTTTGTGGGATCATCCGGGTCTATTAGGATACAACGCGTGCGACCTCCAATATTATAGGGGCCCCGGGCCTGCCAGACCAGTGTATCAGAAAAGCTGCTTTTAAGGATTGAATTATTCTTTTTTAAAGTTTCAATTGCATTAAAGCGATAGCCAGGAAAATAATCCGAAACAGAATCCCCAACAGGAACAGTAATCGTCTTAAAAAATGATTCGTAAGCTCCCGCCTTTTCTTCGAAATCTTCCTCCAGGTAATTCATTGAGAATTCCGGTATAAAAACTGCATGAAGAGCAATTAATAAAAAAATGCTTATACCGGAAATCTTTAAATAATTTTTACTCTTAATAGTCAATTCTAATCTGCTTATTTTATATAATTCACAAAGATAACATGCATTCCAAAAATCATTTAAAATATTACAAGTATTTTAAAACAACCAGTTTGTTATTTGACTTAATTGATGAAGGCAAAGTTGCAATAAAAAAAAAGCCGTCTCAGATGAGACGGCTTTTTAGAATCTTAAAAAGCTACTATAACGCTGTAACTGTGAATTTAGAACCATCGTTTACAACCTTAATAATCCTGTAAAGAGGAGGATAAGAAGGACTGTAAAGATCAGAAACATATCCACCCAGATCATTTACATCAAAGTAACCTTCAATTACCTGCATGCTTCCATCAGGATGTCCAAAGGTAAAGGTGTAATTCATAGATGGATTTCCCCAATCCCAAACACTTACATAGTAAGTACCTGCAGGATCAGAAAGCCAGATTGACTTATCTATCTCAGGCTTTGCTGTTGTAGCACCATTGAGACTCCACCAAGTTTCAGGATAATCATCTGTATCACTTAAAATACCAAAATCATTGTCATTGTCATCATCCCAGTCAAAGTTAATGGTCAACAAAGTCGGATCATTATAATTTGTAATGGAAAGATCCAATGATGGCATTGATGTTGATGGATTCAGCAAATACTTATCAGCTAAGGCTGTAGGCGCCACCTCAAGAGTAATGGTTTCACCAGCTTCAACGATATCTTCAGCAGGGAAGAATATCTTTAAAACAACTTCTGTTGTATAAGGCTGCAATACAGCAGGTTCATAAACAAAATCATGACCATCAGCATCTCCACCAGTCTGTGTCACCTGGAAGGTTACTGAACGATCAAGCATTTTGTTTGTTGTGATGACATATACAATTGAATCACCCTCGGTGACTGCTGTACCTTCAAAATCTGTAGTGAATGTAGCCACAGGATAACCATCCGGACTTATCACTGGCTCTACCTCCTGGGATGCGGTATCGCAACCTGCGAGAACCAGCATAAGAGATAGACCGAACAATATATATTTTAAAAATTCTCTCAGTATTAATGTGTTTAAATGATTAAGTTACCTTTAATTTAAACCAGTCCGGACTAGAAAGTAGGTGTAAACACTTCCCAGAAAATCCTGTCTCCGCCTGATCCTGTATAATAATAATACAAGTAGATTTTTCTTGTTGCAGGATCGAAGTGTGAAACCTGACTGGCATCAAACGGGTTGCCCAGCTTCACATCATAAGGCCATGTATCACCAACTTCAAAATCAATTGAATTATCAGGATTAACAGTTATCCAGCAAAGATCTGTATCTGCCCACACTGCAAAACCGGTTTCACACTTACGCCCGGTTACAGCAACCAGTTCTTTCTGATCAACTCTTATTCCTCCATAAGGATCATCAGGATTAAAATCAACGCCCAATGATGGGTGTGATCCACCTGCTGTTGGATGGAAATACCTTAATTCGGTATCATAAATACCTTTATAAGGGTTCGGGGCAGTGAAATTAAGGGTCATCTGACCTAATTTTCCGCTTCCGGTAACTTTTGGATCGCCTGTTGCATTGATCTCAAGGTAGAGAACCGGGGCAACATAATCTTCAAATTCCGGAGTTCCATCCATTGGAGGCGAATTACCGGCAGTCAGCAAAGTAATTGACAAGATTGCCAAATAATTGTTATCTGCAGTAAGTGTTATGGAAGGATTATTAATCCTGTAATGAACACCTTCTTCAGCAGTGCTTTCGGCACCTTCAGTAAAAGTAACAGTAACATCACTAGTAAGATCCATTACAGTAGGTCCAACTACCTTTATCCTGACCTCAAAATCATATTCATTACCATTGGCTTCAGCTGTTAAATTTGATTTTACCCTCTCAAAAGTAACAACATTCAATCCATCGTCATTAAGGTCATAGGGAGGCAAATCATCCCAGCATGAAGTCATCATTGTCACGCTGAAGACAACTATTAAAAGATATTTTAATTTTCTCATATGTTCTAAATTTTAAATTAATTACCAGCCCAGAAAATATAATCTGCAAATGCATCGTATTGGTCAGGTACCTCCTCAGCATTTGCTGAAACCTCACTAGCAGGATAGAATAGGCGAACTGGTCTGTCATCGGTTGTTGCGATTTCTGAAATTGGTAATCCGGATGGGAAACCGGTCCTGTTGTAGTCAAACCATGACTGCTCAGCAGTAATACCGTTCATTGCAATCCATTTCTGAGTAATAATAGCTTCAAGTTCATCACCCGTAGATGAGTTCCATCCGACAAGAGGCACAGCCTGTGAATAATATGCAGCAGCACCAGAAGCCCCAAGGTAGTCAAAGGAAGCCTGGATACCTGCTTCATAGTAAGTTTGAGCATCACCGGTATGCAGACCAGCCAATGCAG
>CAYSAH010000009.1:17868-23248 GCA_964428945.1 uncultured Bacteroidaceae bacterium
AAATAAACTTCTGCCAGGGAGAAAATGTTTGCACCCATTGTTCCGCTCTTCAGGATACCAGGTCCGATATTGGATACGAATTCAGGCATAAAAGCATCAACTACAGGTGAATCATACTGATCCAAGCCCTGGACTACTCCAAGGTGCCCGGTAGCAGGTAATTCATAGATATAATCAATCCGTGGGTCAGCAGCAGCTGTAAGCCAGTCCAGAACAAAAGGAGTAGCACATGTTGCCTTACTGCTAAGGGTCTGTGTACCGCCTTCATCCCATCCTAAATCATTCCATAAAGGATTTTGTTTACCAGCTTCGATCAGGTATCCGGGATTAACCAAGACATCCGAAGAAATGAATCCTGAACCTTCAGTTTCGATAGCTGCAATCTCATCAGATACATCAACAACACCGGCTTCCCTAACTAAGATTCGAAGTTTCACAGTATTCGCCATGCGAATCCATTCTTGCATATCTCCTTCGAACATGACATCACCATTTTCATCAGGAACAATGGCTGTAGCAACTGCATTCTTAATTAAATAAATGGCAGAATCCAGTTGTGTGATCAGGTCAGCATAAATAACCTGTGCATCGTCATAAGCCGGAGTAGCTTCCTTGCTACGCTGTAAAGCCTGGAAATAAGGAATATCACCATAGAAATCTACGAGAAGCTGGAAATGATAAGCCTTCATTATTTTACCTATCGCCTTGTAATTAACCATTGACGAATCGCTTAGGTTATCAAGGATCTGGTATTGTTTAAGTGCATTCTGATAGGCTACATTAAATAATTGCTGATAGAATGAAGAAGTTACAAGATAAAGGAACTCATCATTATACCATGAGAAGCCGTCACTCTGGCTCCAGTTGTACATCATCATGTTTCCAAGATGACTTGCATAGCGGTCACGTTGTATGTACTCTGCTGTATATTTTTGAGCAACAGGCAATACAAGATCGGGTGTTACAGAAGTGGGGTTATTCGGATCTGTGTTCACATCCAAAAATTCCTCACATGATGTCATAGACAGTAGTACTACCGCCAACAGACTAATGTATTTTAATATACTTTTCATTATTCTTTTCTTTTTTAGAATTCAACATTGACGGTAAATCCAAAAGATTTTGTAGGAGGAGACTGGAAGTAACCACCAATACCAATCACATTGCTGTTAGAGTTGTTAAATTCAGGATCCGAGAAACTGTTTTCCGGTGGCAACCAGGTAAACGGGTTCCTTGCGATAAATCCAACAGAAACTTTTGATACAGGCACATTTGCAAGTAACTTCTGTGGCAATGCATAACTAACAGCTAGCTCCCTTATCTTAGCAGCAGAAGCGTCTTTCACGTAATTGGATTTTACTTGATTGTATACATCCTTCCAGTATCCCATTTTTCCATCTTCAATCTGAATGCTGGTATTTTCAACATATACTCCAGGGCTTGTTTCAATTACTGAATTTGGAATTACAAAATCCTGGCGGTTAGCTGATACACTTTCCATGGATCTTCCTGTAAATTCCATTGCATCGGAACCTTGCTCATAATAAACATGTCCGGTCCTGTAATCAAATGTTGCAGCAACGGAGAATCCTTTAAACCTGGCAACTGAGTTCAGACCAAGAATCCAATCCGGAGTTGTTTTTCCAAGGTTTGCAAGATCAGTTTCAGTTAAAGGAGCTCCCGAGGCAGGATCAACAATGATGCGGCCCTGGGGATCCCGTTGGTAAACAACGGCCTTCAATTGTGGGAAAGCTTCTCCAACAACTGCATAAACACCATATTCACCTGTAGTTGCAAGGGCGATCTCATCAAGTCCTTCGTAGATCTCTTCAACAACAGTTTCGAAGTGAGTATAGTTCACGTTTACATCCCATGAGAAATCACCAGCCTTTACAACTGTTCCTCCAACTGAAAGTTCAAGACCTTTTCCCTGAAGTTTACCGATATTGGTAAGGAAGGAAGTGGATCCTGAAGCAACGGAAGGAGTAGTTGAAGTAATAAGGTCAGTTGTAGCGGTTGTAAAATAGGAACCGTCGAACCAAACCCTTCCGTTAAGGAATCCTACGTTTAAACCAACTTCTGTAGTATTGATCTTTTCCTTTGTGATATTGGCATCAACAGCCTGATTGGAAAGGAAGAAACCGTTCACACTTCCGTATGGGAATCCTCCTGAAAGACTATAGATCTCATTGATTGCATAAGCACCAAGGTCATTATATACTGTTGAATTTGATGCTGTTATTTTACCAAATGAAATTACGCTGTTGTTCTGAAGAGCAGGAATAGCATCGGTGAACACAAATGAAAGACCAACTCCCGGATAGAAGTAGCTGTTATTTCCAGCTGCCAGGGTGGATGTCCAGTCCTGTCTTCCTGAAACGTTCAGGAAGAGGAAATTGCTGTAACCTACGGTGAGGTCACCATAAAAACCGAAGTTCCTGGTTTGTTCTTCATTTTTCTCAGTTGCAGGACTTCCTGTTCCATTGGAAATATCATAAAACCCAGGGATACTAAGGTTATTAGCGCGGATTCTCATATAACTATAATCATATGTATTCACGTTATATCCCAGTATACCTTTTACAGATATCATATCTCCGAAGGTTTTATTAGCTGCAAGAATAGCATCAGCGGTATAGGCTGCAGACATGAATTCTGTGTCTTCAACGAAAGAACTTACAGTAGAATGTGAAGTTTGCAGGTCGGAATTATAAGTTTGTCTTGCACGCCAGTTCTTTCCATTTCCCCAGGTAGTGTTGGTAGCCATACGGCCGGTGAAGTTCAACCAATCAAGGATATCCCATGAAATGTTGAAGTTACCGTTAAAACGTGAAGTCTCGTCCATATTTCTGTTTGTTCCAACCGCCCAGTATGGGTTCTGGTAATAAGCGTTCTGATAGTTGTCGGCATAACCGTAACTCAATGGATTATCCCAATCTTTATATGTTGACAAAGGAATATTTGCAGAGGTATTGAGAATAAACCAGTATAGTGGCCTGTCCTGGTCACCTATGGTGCTTCCAACTACATCTGTATAATCGTTAAAGAAACTGGTGTTTGCGGAAACTTCCACTTTACCAATTTTCTTGCTTGCATTGATTCTTACGGTATTTCTTCTGTACTGATCATCTGGAACGATACCATCAGCCCTCTGATCACCAAAAGAAGCGTAGAATTTGCTGTTGTCCTTGCTGCCCGATACATAGACTGTGTTGTTCCAGGTGTCTCCCCTTTCATAGAAACTGAGAAGGTTGTCTTTCACTGGAGCATAGGGAATCACCTGGTTTTTAACCGGGTAGTCTTCACCATAAACAGCTGCAAAATCAGGACCTACAAGACGCATGGTACCATCAAATCTTGGTCCCCAGTTTGTATTTTCTACTGGATCGTAAGCACCTGCCCAACCAGTTCCATATTCGGTCTGGAATTTAGGCATGTAAGCTACTTGTTCTGATGTATAAGCTGAAGTTATACCTACAACGATCTTTTGACCAGCAGCTCCTGATTTGGTGGAAATGATCAAAGCACCGTTACCGGCTCTTGAACCATACAGAGCAGCAGCAGTAGCACCTTTCAGTACACTGATGTTTGCAATGTCATTCGGGTTCAGGTCATCAAATGCACCCTGTGAGGCAATTGAACCGTCGATTACGATGAGTGCACTGTTTCCACCACTAACAGAACGCAAACCACGCAACAGAATCTGGGTTGTCGGGTTAACACCATTGTTCTGGACGTTGATCTGCAGACCTGCTACTTTACCAGCCAGTGCTGATGCAGCGCGCGTTGGAGAAACAACATTCAGTTCAGAATCAACCACTTTTTGGGTCTGGTAGGTAACCTCCCTGCGTTCTCTCTTGATACCGAGAGCAGTTACCACTACTTCATCAAGCTCTGTGGTAGATGATTCTAAAACAATGTCAATAACAGTTTGTCCTGCAAGTGCAACTTCCTGGGTAACCATACCGATGAAGCTGAACATTAAAGAACCACTGCCGTCGGGAACAGTAATGCTGTATTTCCCGTTGAAATCAGTAACAGCACCAATTGTAGTACCTTGTACCACAACTGATACCCCGGGTAGTGCAGATCCATCATCAGCTGATGTAACTGTACCCGTTACCTCGAATCCTTGCGCATTGAGATTAAATACCGCAAACGCAAATAGAAGAAAGGTTAACAAAACATTTCTTTTCATAGATAAAAGTTTAGGTTAATATATGAACAAATCAAAAATGACTCTTTGACGCCAAACTTAATTAAAAAACTGTTAAACCAAAAAGAATTTAGAAGGAAAATCACTATCAAAGGTCCATTATACAAGGGATTGTCCGGTTTTAGCACACTTAATTATTGCTTATTGCAATAAAATCAGCCATTTAGAATTTTAAGGGAATATGTTGTATAGCTACTGATTTTAATGATTTTTTAAGCCTTAAAGCCCAGTTCAGGACCTGATTATGCATACAAATTACTGTTATTCAGCAAACAATATGTAATTTTTGCATTTACTTGTTTTGATTATTCATGGCATAATAAACTTTCCCGAGCAAAAATTCTTCCTTTAATTTTGTATGACGAGCTATTTCTTCGGCTTCCTTTTTCAACTTTTCTATTTCAATGTTATTCTCCAGTCCCCTGGAATTGATCAACACATTGAGATGAGCGCCAAGTATGCATGAGCGAACAGCAACAGCTCCCACACCAGCATCTGTAATACTGTTTGGATTACCCGATTCAATCATAGCTTCAAGCAGGTCGAAGCTTTCGAATGCGGTTCTCATTGTTTCCATAGGCACTTTAATAGCCAGGATTGTAGCCTCCAGTATTGCTTTTGTACGAAGATCGTTTTCTTCCCCTGATGCTTTAGGAAGTGCATAAGCCTCCATAATAGCTTTAAAGGCTTTTGTATCCTCATCGACCAGTATAAGCAATTTATCCTGGATGATTTTGCCTTTTTCGGCCCAATCTGAATAGTATTCCCACTTTTCGTCCCATCCCCGCTTGTGTGAAGACAGGTTAGCAACCATTGTTCCGAGGCTCGTTCCAAGCGCACCTATGTATGCACTTATGGAGCCTCCACCGGGGGCCGGGCTCTCCGAAGCCGTTTCATCCATAAAGTCCCTGATGGAATAATCTGCCAGCTTTGAGCCCGTAGCAGCTTCAATTTTATATTCAATTATCTTTTCCCGGGGATCAAAAGGACCCAGTTCATCCAATCCCATTGATTTAACTGCAACTTTGATCAACTCTTTATCTGAAACACCTGCCGAACGCTGCTGCTTCCTTAAAAAATACCGGCCGGCTTACAGGATAGCCCTGAGTGGCACCAAGCCAACGATTTCTGATCCTGTAACGCGAATTCCGCGCTGTGATGCCT
>CAYSAH010000010.1:0-22838 GCA_964428945.1 uncultured Bacteroidaceae bacterium
CCCGTTGCACTTGCAATGTTCGTAGTGCTTTTTATTGTTATTTACATCATGTTTGTTCCCAAAAAAAATTTATTGGATTGGAGGAAGGCTATTTCAAAAAGGAATATAAATCCCTTGGCAAACCCTCATATGAAGAAAAAGCGGTTCTTGTTCTTTTTATATCCCTTGCAATGCTGTGGACATTCAGGACAGGTATAGAATTCGATAAATTTACCATTCCCGGGTGGGGTTCAATATTTAAAAATTCATCCTACATTAATGATGCAACAGCAGCTATTTTCATTGCCGTCCTGCTTTTTATTATTCCCAGCGGAAAGAAGGATGGTACGAAATTGATGGACTGGAAGACGGCTCACCGTTTGCCCTGGGATATCGTATTGCTTTTTGGCGGAGGCTTTGCTCTTGCTTCGGGTTTTCAGTCTTCAGGTCTTGCCGTGTGGATGGGAGAGCAACTCGGATGGACCAGCAATGCCGGAACCTACATCGTTTTGCTTGCAATACTCACACTTATGGTATTTCTTACGGAGCTAACCTCAAATGTCGCATCTATTCAAATGCTTCTTCCAGTATTTGCTGCACTTGCTATAAGCAGCGGATCTCATCCTGTACTACTGATGTTTCCGGCCACGCTTGCCTCCTCAATGGCCTTCATGCTTCCAACTGCCACACCGCCCAATGCTATTGTTTTTGGCACACACAGGATCGATATCAGGGCAATGGTAAGAACAGGACTGGTGCTGAATATCCTGGCCATTGGAGTATTGTTGTTCCTTACCTGGATACAAAGCGGGAAACTGATCTGATCTCTGCACTTTTCCAATTTGTGCTTCTTTTCAAAGCTGCTGTGACTTATAGATTATTTTCCCGGTATTTTGGAAATGCAGGATGAAGAGGAACAGATATTTCCGTTCTTCCTGTTTTTTCCTAAATTGTATCACAATTAAAAAAACTATCAACCAAAACCAACTGTAATGAAAGACCAGATCTCCCGAAGGAAATTTATTGGAACCACCGCTGCAACTTTTGCAGGGATTACCATTCTGCCGAGTAATGTTATCGCAGGACTCGGTTACAAGGCACCGAGCGACAAGCTGAATATAGCAGGGATAGGCGTTGGAGGAAAAGGCTTTACCAACCTGAAGAATATGGAATCAGAAAATATCGTTGCGCTTTGCGATGTTGACTGGAGCTACAGCAAGCATGTTTTCGATTACTGGCCGGATGCCCGCCGATTCAAAGATTGGAGAAAAATGTATGACGAGATCGGTAAATCCATTGATGCGGTTGTGATCGCCACAGCCGACCATACTCATGCCATTACTGCAGGTCATGCAATGACCCTTGGCAAGCATGTCTACCTGCAAAAACCTCTTACACATACTGTTTATGAATCAAGGCTGATGACCAGGCTGGCAGCAAAATACAAGGTTGCAACACAGATGGGGAACGAGGGAGCCTCAGGGAATGATACGAACCTTGTAATTGAATGGCTCTATAATGGAGAGATTGGCGATGTAAGGAAAGTCGATTCCTTGTCTGACCGGCCGATCTGGCCCCAGGGATTAAGCAGGCCTGAACCTCCAATGCCCGTCCCGGAAACCCTCGACTGGGACCTTTTCATCGGTCCTGCCCCGGAGCGGCCTTATCATTCACTTTATACTCCATGGAACTGGAGGGGATGGTGGGATTTCGGAACAGGTGCCCTTGGAGATATGGCCTGCCATATTCTCCACCCGGCTTTCCTGGGATTAAAACTTGGACACCCGGTAAGAACCCAGGGGAGTTCAACAATGTTGCTGAATGAATGTGCTCCCGTAGCACAGATGGCAAAGTTCACCTTCCCTGAGAGGAAAAAGCCTGAAGGGATGAAGATGAATCTGCCTGAGCTTGAACTTACCTGGTATGACGGGGGTCTGCGGCCCATGATGCCTGACGGATGGCCGGCCGGGAAGGACCTCAGCAATGGTCTCATTTTTCACGGAACCAAAGATACCCTTGTATGCGATTCAGCAGGAGGAAACCCGATATTGCTTTCCGGAAGAGTGCCTGATGCGCCAAAGTTCAGGAGAAGAGTCGAAACAAGTCACGAAATGGACTGGGTAAGGGCCTGCAAGGAGAGTCCGAAACACAGGGTGGAAGCTGTATCTAATTTTGCAGAGACAGGGCCATTCAACGAGATCGTAGTTATGGGTGTTTTGGCCGTCAGGTTACAGAATCTCCATAAGGAACTTGAGTGGGATGGCGAGAAAATGGAATTCACAAATATTGGTGATGATGAAACTATAAGTTCAATTATCAGGGATGGATTCAGCATACACGAAGGGCATCCTACTTTCGATAAAACCTGGACAGAGCCTGTAAACGCAAAGGCTTTTGCTGCAGAGATGGTGAAACACACGTACAGGGATCCATGGAAATTGCCGGAGATGCCTGGCTAGGGCACGGTGAGAGCTTGAGAGATATGATGTCCACGGAATTCACGGATGGATCGCTGACGCATTCCGGGATGAGGCACAGATGGATACAGACGGAATGTTCGGGAGGCTAAGAATCGGGGGATTAAAAAATGAACTCCGGGCATTGGTTTTAGAGCGATCATTTGTTCGGATCGCTCTTTTCAGCCAATGCCCGGGGTCATAGTTCCGTATCATTCGGGCAGGCCGAAAGCGACATAGATCTTTCCGGGGTAATCTTTATAGATTCCCTCCATCATAATGCCACCTTCTTCATCCTTGAGGATTTTTCTCATGTCATCAACACTTTTTACTTTTTGATTGTTGATCCCTGTGATAATGAATCCCTCCCGGAGATTGGTTTCTTTTTTCAGGATCCCGGCTGAGATGTCCCTGATCACAACACCCCCGTCAATTCCCAGTTCACTGGCCTCATTCTTATCGAGTGTTTCAAATGTGGCACCCATGATATCAAGGATGTCATTACTTTCCCTGGAGATCATTTCGCGGGTTCCTTTCTGGTTTGCAAGTACCACCTCAAAGTCCATCTCTTTTCCGTCCCTGTTGACGGTAACTTTAACCTTGTCGCCGGGCCTGTGGATACCAACCTGTTCAAGCAGGTCGGAAGATTTAAGGATATCGGTCTCACCGATTTTAACAATCACATCCCCTTCTTTTATCCCGGACTGAGCAGCAGCACTATTTGCAGTAAGGCTGTCGACATAGGCTCCTTCGCTGATCTTCAGTTTCTTGTTGTTAACCAGTTTTCCATCGATGTCCCTGATCATAATACCCAGGTAGGCCCTTTGAACCATGCCGTATTTCATAATATCGTTCACCACCTTGTTAACAATATTGGCCGGAATAGCAAATCCGTAACCTGCATAAGCACCCGTAGGACTTGCAATCGCTGTATTGATGCCAATTAACTCACCATTAAGATTTACCAATGCACCACCACTGTTGCCAGGATTGATAGCAGCATCAGTCTGAATAAATGCTTCAATGGCGGATTTGTCATCGATGATGTTAATATTTCTTCCCTTTGCACTTACGATGCCTGCTGTTACCGTGGCATCCAGGTTGAATGGATTTCCAATTGCAAGTACCCATTGTCCGACCTCCACCTGGTCAGAATTCCCAATGTTAAGCACAGGAAGATCTTTTTCCTTTATCTGCAGCAATGCAATATCCGTTGAGGGATCAGTTCCGATAACCTTTGCCTTATATACGCTATTGTTATGAAGACTTACCTCAATATCGTCGGCATCTTCAATAACATGGTTGTTGGTAATGATATAGCCGTTTTCACCGATTATCACACCAGAACCTGTGCCAACCTGATCAAAGGATTCTGGTCTTGACTGGCGCTGGTTATTTTGAGGATTTCCATAGAAGAACCTGAAGAAATCCTCCCCAAACATGTCACTGAATGGATTGCCCTGTTCAAATAACTGACTGTTTCCCAGTTTTACTTTACGTGTAGATGTAATATGCACCACCGAATTCATTACTTCCTTCGATACTCCGGTAAAATCCAAAGGTGTTAATGTACCGTTCTCATTAACTGCATATACCGTGTTGTGCACTGGCATTGAACCGTTGACAGGTTCGTATATCCTTTCATTGTTCTTGCTGTGGCTTAACAGCAGGAAAACAATAATTGTAATACCACTCCCAATTATGGAGGGCAACAATTGTTTTATCAGCTTTTTCATTTTTCGTTCCTCCTTTTTAATTATATAGGTCTTGTTTTTTATTGATCTTCTCATAACTAAGGATTACTTTAAGCAGTCCCGGGCTTATTACCTGGTGCGACAGAAGCTCGTATTTGTAACCTCTATCAAGCTGAAGCTCGGAAAATCCTGCTTCCAGTCCCCTATTTTCAAATTCATACATAAGCTCTTTCTGAATTAAACGACTTCTGAATGGTTTTTCGTAATCAAGATCCCGGACAGCTTGAATGATCATGATACTACCCCTGATATAAATATTCACGTCCTGGGTCAGGCCCATATTGCTTTCTACCAGAACTATGAGATTATTATGTGTTGTATCCCTGAGATACGCGGGTCTTTCAATTTTCAGATCATTCTGAAGTTTTAGAGGATTGGATGACCGTATTCCAAATATATCCCTGTAATTTATCGTTCTGTTATTCATAATATTTTGTTTTTGCCATGACCTGGATTTCAAGAAATCTTTAGTCATGAAATGTTTAACATAAAGTTGTTGAAAGCAGGGTGCACAAATTTATGCCAGGTCGGGGGGAGGCAGGTCAAGATGGAAAAGGAGAGTTTTTACCTTCGGAAATTCGACACAATATGGTGATTGCCTCTTACTGATCCTGGGATTTGGGTCTGATTTCTCATCCTGGGAATTACCGGCAGTACCCCAAATAAAGTCATCACCTTTTTCATCACCAACAAAGCTTGTTTTTTCAGCAGATAATTTTTTATATGAAAGTGTATACTTGTGAGCCGCCGGAGACATGTCATTGTGCGGGCACACAAAGAGAATTGATGCCAGAAAGGTAAATATGATATAACTCTTTTTCATAACTGACCTTTTATCGTCTTGAGCAAATGTAATATCAGGAGGAAGGGAGAAACCATTATTTTCCGTTAAAAAAGATTAACGATCTGTTAAGAATTGATAAAAGGGCCAGGGGAAGTCTTTAATGATGGAGAATCATCATAGCCTGCTTGCTGACTATGATGATTGATCATATAGCAAAGTGCGGCAAAGTAAAATCGTGGTTTTAAAGGAACATATCCGGAAAGTTAATATATGACTGGTAGAACCAGAATTAAAATGTACTTATTTGTAAAAATTCCTGTTGAAAGCTGAGAATTCTTCCCGTTTCAGGATGATGCGTTTCCAGGCAGCGGAAAGGAAGCCAATTCCATACCCGAAAAGCTGAATATAACTGGTTATTACTGATATGAGCCCAATTTCCATAGAGCGGTTTTTGATGCCGGAATCGAGGAGGAGCAGCAGCATATGAAGGCTTGTAGGAATTAAGAGCAAGGGTGAAAAAACAATTGATAGAAAGATCAGGATGATGGTTACAATGGTAAATGCGGCGGGCGCAAAATGTACCAACTTCAGTGATTCAGGATGTCTTTTGTAAAGGCTGATTCTTGCGATACCGGAATTAATAACCTGTTTGAAGAATTGCCTGAGGTTGGTCCTGCGTTTATGATAAACATAAGCTTCTTTGAGCAGCCTGGTTTTAAAGCCGTTTTTCAATATCCGGATGCTCATGTCGATATCTTCCCCGAAGCGCATTTTCGAAAATCCTCCGGTGGAGAGAAAAACCTCCTGTGAGTACCCCATGTTAAAACTGCGGGGATAGAATTTATCCAGCTTCTCACCACCTCCACGTATTCCTCCGGTAGTGAAAAAGGAGGTCATAGAATAGTTGATCGCCTTCTGCAGCTTTGAAAAATCCTTATGGGCCCGGTCAGGTCCTCCAAAGGCATCTATAAATGAGCTTTCCAGTTCCTTTTTTACTATTTCAAAATAACCTGGAGGGAGCACACAATCGGAATCAAGGAAAATGCAATAATTTCCACTGGCTCTTTCAAAGCCATAGTTCCTGCTCTGTCCGGGCCCAGAATTTTCCTTTAAAAAGTATTGAATATCAAGTGTTCCCCTGTATTTTTCAACGATATCATCGCATTTAACAGAAGAACCGTCTTCAACAATAAGGACTTCAAAATCTTTGTTGCTTTGCCTGGAAAGGCTTGCCAATAATTCATCTATCTCTTTTGGCCTGTTGAAAACGGGAATAACAAGCGATATTTTAAGATCCTGCTTTTTGGTCATGAAGTTCTGGAAACGAAGTATCCTGAAATCTTGATTAAATATTGCCGGCAATTTAATGATTTTGTGGTTGAGGTATAATCTTTTCACCACTTAAATATATAGCTCTCCTAAGCAATTGAAATTTAATTTATTGCCGATGCATCAAATTTTAATTTGTCGATAAATAGAAATTTACTTTTTGTTTAAGGGTTTTAGCTTCCAGGGGTTTTGTAAGGTAATCGTCGAAGATCTGAGAATATTTTTTCTTTTCAGTTTCAAGTGCGAAAGCAGTTTGAGCGATGATGGGCAATGAAGGCCGATGAAATTTAATCATTTTAGCAGCTTCGTGTCCATCTAAAACCGGCATTTTGATATCCATTAAAACAAGATCGATATCGGGATTCTCACGACAGGATAGAACTGCTTCTTCCCCGTTCCTGGCAAAAATGATTTTGTAAGAACTTCCCTTAAATAGGGCTTCCAAATACAGAATGGAGGTCTCATCATCTTCTGCGATCAGGATGGTTGTTTTACGGGAGATATTATCCTCAATTGCAGGTACGGGTATTTCTTTTTTTGGTTTTTCTTTTAATTCAATCCTGGAAGGAAGAGTGAAATAGAAACAGGATCCCTTGCCTTCTGTTGATTCAATCCAGATTTCACCGCCCAGCATCTCGACATAAGCTTTTGAAATTGACAGGCCCAGTCCTGATCCCTCATAACCCCTTGATAATCTTGAATCGGCCTGAAAAAAACGATCGAAGATGGTTTCCTTCATACTGTCGGGTATGCCTATACCAGTATCCTTTACATAGATTTGAAGCACCTGGTCTTTCATTGTATAACCAAATTCAACACTTCCTTTTTTTGTGAATTTTACCGCATTTTTTATCAGATTGGTAAGTATTGCATATACTTTTTCACCATCGCTAATAATTGTTGTTTGATCGTCTGGCAGTGGACATACCATTGAAAATTCAAGTCCTTTTTTGCTTGTTTCTGCATGGAAAAAATTATACATGAATTTTAACTGGTCATTCATGTTTATTTTGCCAAGTAAGATTTCCATCTGGCCGGCTTCTATCTTTGAAATATTTATGAGATCGTTGATGATATTGAGCATCCGGGTTCCGCTTTTCTGGATGATCTCAATAAATTCAATTTGTTTTTCGCCCTCAAGGTCAGGATTTTTAAGCAAGGAAGAAAAACCAAGAATACCATTCATCGGGGTTCGGATTTCATGGCTCATATTAGCCAGGAAAGCTGATTTCAGCCGGTCACTTTCTTCAGCCTTTTCTTTTGCAGCGATCAATTGAAGTTCAGTATTTTTACTTTCTGAGATGTCTCTTCCATAAAAAGAGGCACCTACAACTTTGCCATCCACAACGATTGGATTTATAGCAACCTCAATATAAATTGAAAGGTTTTCAAGTTTGATATGATCCGTAAATACGAAATGTTCATTATTAAATGCCCTGTCATATCGTGATTTCCACAAGTCCCTCAACGGTTCAGGCAGGGCCTGAAGTACATTGACTCCTTTTTTAAGCGGATTACCAAATGATTGTTCGAATGAGGAGGCAAATACCTCATTTACATATTGAATATTATAGTCCAGATCAATTGACCATATACTTTCAAGGGAGTTTTCAAGGATAGCCTTAAGATTAGCCTCATTTTCCCGAAGAGTCTGCTCAGCTTCCTTTTGTTTGCTAATGTCCCTTACAATTGACAGGACTTCATATGGTCCGCACTGTACAAATCGCGACTCGAAGTGTCGAATTTGACCACTTACACTGAGGTTGTAGGTGCTGTATCCTGTTTTGCCGGTTTTTAGCACATAGTCTATATTTTTAATTGCTTTTGAACTGACTTCTTCCGGCAGCATGTCGTTAATTTTTTTTCCGAGAAAATCTTCCGGCCTGGCATACAGTTGATGATCACCACCGCCGGAATGATAATCCTGGATGACGTAGTTTGAATCAAATACAAACAACAAATCAGGATTTGCATTTAACAGTGCTTTATTTCGCTCAATTGCATACAACAGTTCTTCCTCAGATCTCCGGCTTGAGGAGGTGTCTTTCCCATAAACTGAAACGCCTGCAACCCTTCCATCGATTACAATTGGGTTCATGGCTACTTCAATGTAAATTATTCCCTGAGGTCCGTCAATCTTATCAGTAACAATAAATTGTTCATTACCAAGAGCCCTGTCATACCGTTCTTTCCATATTTCACGAAGGGGCGAAGGCAAAGCTTCAAGTACATCATCGCCCTTGGTCATAATTACACCAAATGTTTCCTCGTATGCTTTCTCAAACACCTTGTTTATATACAGTACTTTGTAATTTGTGTCGATCGACCATATACTCTCCATGGTATTTTCAGCAATTGCCTTAAGATTGGCTTCACTCCTTTTCAGGTCCTCCGCTGTGATCTTGTTTCGAAGGGCAACGGCCAATACATTTGCAAAGGATTGAAGAATTTTGTCTGGTGGAAGAGGTTGTTCTTTTTTGAAAGCCAACAAGGTAGTTCCAAAAAGTGTTCCCGAATATATATGTGCAAGCACGATGTATTTGCATATCCCCGTCACCTGGCTGATAGCTTTGCTGATCTGCTCTGGTATGGCCCCAAAAGAGATTTCGTTTAAGGAATCCGAATGCTTGATGTTCTCGCTTAAAATTTGACGAAGATTTTTGTCGGACACCGGAGTGGCGGTTGAAAGTATTTTCTTTCCTGCAATATTTACTAATGATTTTAGGAGGGGGCTGTCGGCATCGAGTTGTTGAAAATTTAGTGCTTTTTTCTTAGGGTCATAAACAGAGAACTGGGTATAAGTTGCTTTGGTATATTCTTTTATGGCAGGAAGTGCAATATCCTTTATTATGTCTTTGTTTTGATAATCGGCCAGATGATAGGACAATGAAGCCAGAAAGGCATAATCATTGTTCTCCTGGATGAGCTTCTTCCGGGAATTTGAATTCTCAAAACCAGTATTCACGGTTGTTTTGACGAATTTTTCATTCTCTTTCTTAAGCTTAAGAAATTCTTTATATATGTCTTCTTTGCTGAGCTTCTTATAGTTCATATCTGAAAGAAGAAGATTTAATTGTAATTAAATATAGGAAAATAATTTTTCAAATAAACAACAAGCTGAAACCGATAAGGTCGCTAAAGCAGGGCAAAGATAAGTATTTGACTGCGGGATGTTACAGAATTTGCTGCCTGGCAGGATGGTGTGCTATATCCCTGCCTGGCAGCATCTGTTAAATATAGAAAGTAATTGTCCGGATACAAGGCAACTCAGCATCCACCCTGTGTTCTTTTCTTTATTGGTTTGGGGGCAATTTTAGGGAGTGAAGGAGCTGATTGCCCGCTGTTATCTGCTGCAACTGGTTCTGCACCGCCAAGCTTCATTCCGGCTCCTTGCCTTAAATTGTATTTTGCTATTTCTTCATCCGGACTGGTTGCATCCGGAGCAGTTGGGTTCATGATCGTTTCAACCCAGTAATTCAGGCCTCCCTGAAGAACATAGTTGTTTTTATATCCTAACTGTACAGTAAGCATCCAAGCTTCATTTGATTTTACAGTGCCATTGGAATAGAAAATGTTTTGCCTGGAATCCTGGTGGAGGTAATCTTTCCAATCGGGTGAAAGGATATCGGTCAGGGGAATATTTATAGCACCTGGAAGGTGAAATTTTTCATATTCATCCTGCCCTCTTACATCGATCAGCAAGAAGGAGGGATCCTCGTTGATGATCATATCTGCGACCTGGTCGGGAGTGAAATATTGCATTCCGCTGTTAACCTGTTCCAGCAACTGGTCAGGGTTCAGTTTGTAGGGATGGGTTGTGTTCTGTGGAATTGCCGCCATTACCAGTCCCAGGGTAATGAATATTATCGCAACATAATGTCTTGCTTTCATAGCTGTATTTTTTATGATATTAATATTCTTTTTGGGGGAATTTCTTTTCTGCCCATTCACCAACCCAAAACATCCCCAATGCAACGAGGATAACCCCCAGGACAACCAATCCATCTTTAACTCCAAGTTTCTCGCTTAGAGTTGGAACGCCTAAATCTTTTGCCTTGTAAAATCCTTCCAGTAAAGGGTAGGCTTCAGCGAAAATGAGGACTCCAAGGAAAAGCCCGCCTATAAAAAACATGGCATCTATTTTACCTATTGAAGCAGCACAAAAGCTCGTTCCAGGGCAAAATCCACCAATTATAAAGCCGGCGCCCATTATAATTCCTCCTGCAATGGTTGAATAGAGAAAGGTTGGGTTTATGTATACAAGGTCAAGGTCAATCCAGTCGAAAAGGCTTAGGAAAAGGAGTCCGACCATACCTGTGATCGCTGCTGTGAAGAAAACTTTCAGGACAACAGTATCATAGCCATAAAATACACCGGCCAGCTTCCTGCTTGAGGAGAATCCGCTTGCTTCAAGTATAAAACCAAAGCCTATACCGATCAAAAATGCAAACAAAAAATTGCTGTTTTGTGATATCAGTCCGTTACTTATTAATGGTCCCATTATCGTTTAGTATTTATCAGTTAAATCCAGTTTTTTCTAAAGAAATATGCAAGGGCAAATGCGGTTCCGAATATGAAGGCCATGGAAAGAAATCCTCCATAGGAGAGCACGGCCATTCCGCTAAGGGCAGAACCACTTGTACATCCTCTTCCCAGCTGGGAACCAAAGCCGAACAGTATGCCACCCAGGACAGCAAAAATAATCCTGCGTTTCGAAGTTATCTTTGGGGAGTGTTCAACTTTGAATTTCAACCTGTTGAAAATAGCACCCGACAAAAAAGCTCCTACTATCACTCCAAGCATCTGGAAAACCAGCCAGGATTTCATGGCCCCGTTGGGGTGTTCTTCTTTGTACTCTTTATAGAAAAGAGCCTTTTCTGCATGGGCAGGGGCAACAGTTTCTACGCTTGCTACTACAACGCTTTTAGCAGCCCCGCTGGCACCCAGGCCTCTTCCGGATACGAAATTAGCTGCTATTAACACCAATCCCAGGAGAACACCTCCCAGGTAAGGATTTATATACCTTGTTTTTTGTTTTGTTTTTGCGGATGCATTCATATTTAACTATATATAAATTACTCAATATAACCAACGACTTTCCTGACCAGCAAAAGCTATCAGGAACCTTAACATAATACTTCCAAATAGAACAAGGATGGCAGGGATCACAACAGGGATCTTAAATTTCCATATCTCCAGCACCTCAAGAATTACTGGGATTATCATCCCGAGGATCACAACAAACATCCAAAATGATGCAGTATACGGTCCGCCGAGGAACAGTCCTGCAGCATCTATCTGAACCTGCGTGCTTGCAAGAAATCCCATTAACATGTGAACGATCAGGAACAATTCAACTATAATTATCCCAATATCGATCTTTGAAAATATTATACGCTCATTATGATTTTTAGACATCAGCATTATAACTGCTGCGCCGGCAGACATTCCCGATGCAAGAAACAAGGGCCCGAGAATGGAGGTGTTCCAAAGTGGCCTTGCATTGAAAGCCGAGAACAGAATACCCGTGTATACGCCAAGAATAACTGATGATACCATCATTATCCAGGCAAGGGGTAATTTGATCTTTATAAAAAAAGATTCCAGGTCCTTAAGGAATTTAAATCTCCAGTTCCATTTAGGAAATATCTCACGGATATTTATGGCAGCCCAAATAATTGAAAGAGGAGTAACGATCATCAGTACCCAGGCACCCCATGACATGGGTGATTCAAGGCGGATGGTAGTATAAAGTCTCCAGAAGAAGGCCTTGTGTTTTAGGTCCAGAAGCAGGGCCAGGAGACCTAAGATTAGCAGGACAGGAACAATTAATGGAGCTTTTTTCACTACTGTGGGAAAGGTTTTTTCTTTTCCCATTATCGTGTAAAGGCCGGCAAAAAAGAGTATACCTGCTGCGAGTCCACCAAGAAAAAGGTAAAGAGGAATCTGCCAATGCCAGATATGCAGGTGTGGGTCAATAAATGGGTTTTCTCTCCCGCTTACAATTATTTCTTCTCTCATGGTGAATCTATATAAGGAAATACAATTGAGGATCCGTACCGGCTTCAGGTATCAGGGTCTTCGATTTTCTTACTTTAAGAATCTTCGAAACTTTGCTGTTCGGATCGTCAAGGTCGCCGAAATACATGCATTTCGTCGGGCAGGCAGCAACACAGGCCGGCTCAAGCCCTTTCTTTATCCTATGGATACAGTATGTGCATTTATCAACATAACCCTCCGGATGCGGATACCTTGCGTCATAAGGGCAGGAGGCAATGCATGCTCCGCAGCCTATGCACTTATTTTCCGTAACAAGCACGATGCCCCCGTCGGCATAGTGACTGGCACCTGTTGGGCAGCATCTTACGCAAGGAGCATTTTCGCAGTGGTTGCACCTTTCTGAGCGTAATTCAATTTCAAGCTGCGGATAAGTTCCGTCCATGATTTCCACCACCCAGTCGCGGCAATATCCTATGGGAACATCATTTTCTAACTGACAGGCCACAACACAATCACTGCAGCCCACGCATTTACGCGTATCTATCGCCATCGCATATCTCATGACTCCACTTCGGTTTTAGCTGGTTCAAATCTGAAGGTTACAAAATTTCCCCTCATGCCTGTGCCTCCCATTATGGGATCAACATGAACCTTTGTGATTAATTCTGCATCGCTTGCTCCTTTTCCATATGCCCGTGTAAGCAATTTATTTGCATGCCCAAAACCATGGACCATATAGATACTGTCCCACCGGATCCTTTCAGTAATCCTGGCTTTAATTGGGAAGGATGATATTACTCCATCCTGGTTTTCAAGATAGATATACTGGTCATTATTTATTCCCCATATTTTTGCAACTTTAGGATTAATCCATACTGAATTTTCCACCATTATATCAGTAAGATTTGGATTGTTGCTTGTCCGGCTGAAAGTATGCATCGGGGCACGACCATAGATCAGTCGATAAAATCCTTCAGGTGGTTCTTCGTGGGGTGTATATACAGGAATCGGATCAAATCCTTCTGCCGCTATAGCCGTACTGTATAATTCAATTTTCCCGGTATTCGTTAAAAATTCAACATCTTCCCCCGGCTTGAAGTAGAGGTTATCGTAAGTTCGTTCGTAAGTTTTTACTCCGATACGTTGCATCTCTTCAAGTGATGTTCCTACCTGCTTTAACTGCCAATCCAGCATTTCTTCAAATGAATTCCAGCTGAAATAATCCTCAAGGCCCAGTTTCTTTGACAGCTCTTTGGCCATCCAGTATGCCGGTTTGGAGTTGTATAGTGGTTCAGTTGCAGGCATTCTTAAGGCAATTGCAGGTTTGCGGTGTGGGCTGTCCCGGATACTGTCATATCTTTCAAGATAGGTACACTCGGGCAGGACCACATCTGCCCAGCCTGTAATTTCCATAGGCATTGTGTCGACGACAACCAAAAGGTCAAGGTTTTGAATTGCCTCCAGTACTTTTTTATGGTCGGGTATGGTCTTTATAAGATTTGTTCCATTGACGATCCAACCTTTGAAATTACATGAGCGATCTATCTGTGGGATAGTCGCATCACAGATTCCGGATGCAAGTGTTTCATAAGCCAGATTGTACAATCCCGGAAAAGCATCCCGAAGGGACCTTTTTGGGGTGGGGAAGGGTGGATGCGGCCAGGACGGGATATTTACTTTTTCCGGTGAATAAAATCCGCCTCTCCGGCCCCAGGCACCAAGCAGGGCATTTAATATTGCCACCGCGCGAATACGCTGGGTATCATCTCCGTACCATGTTACATGCCTTCCCGGATTTATTATTACTGATGGAGCGGCATCGGCCATGGCCTTTGCAGACTTTCTTATAAGATCAGGCTTGATCGTTGTAATGCCGTAGGCCCATTCGGGAGTCATGGTTCTCACATGTTCCTTTAGCTGATCAAATCCATAGGTGTACTTTTCAACATATTCCTTGTCGTAGGACTCTTCATAAATAAGAACATGGATCCAGGAAAGTAATAAAGCCAGATCAGTTGCCGGTTTAATTGGCAACCAGAATTTTGATTTGCTGGCTGCTGTGCTGAAACGCGGGTCAACTGTGATTATAGTAGCCCCCTTATCAATAGCATCAGACATTTCCTGCACCTGCCCGTTATGCATGTTTTCACCAAGATGCGAGCCAATCAGAACCATGCATTGCGTATCCCTGATATCTATACGTTCCGGACTTCCGACACCTTCACCAAAGGTCGTTTCAAAAGCAACTTCGCGAGGGCCACGGCACTGGGCATAAGAAGGTGCTGCAATATTTGTTGAGCCAAATGCCTTAAGGAGATCCCCAAGATATTTTCCACCAGATCCATGAGTAAGAAGTGCAATGCATTCAGGACCATGCTCTTCCTTGATTTTCTTCATCTTATCGGCGATGTAGTCAAAGGCCTCTTCCCAACTCGCTTCCCTGAAGGATTGTTTGCCCCTTTCCTCTGTTCTGATCAACGGAGTCTTGAGCCTGTCCTCATCATAATACATACCCGGACCACCGGTGCCCCTGGGACAAAAACGGCCATTGCTGTGTTGATCTTCATCGTTTCCAATGACCTTCCAGATTTTACCATCTTCCTTCTTGTAAACCCAGCCTGCACATTTCCAGAAACATATCTCGCAATAGGTTGGAGTCCTGTCAACTTTAAGCGTTGAAGGATCCAGTTTAACACCTGCAATTGATTTATATACCCCAAAGGCTGAGCCACTGATGGCCAGGCCACCAATACCCAGTCCCGAGATCCTGATAAAGTCCCTTCGACTTGCCATTACTTAATGTTCGCTTATAAAAATTTGAATTGAAAAGTGAATTAACAGCGAAAATATATCTTATTCAAAGAAGGTGTTGTGATATTTATCACACTTAAAATATCTAAATATACAGATACTTAGTAACTATCAGATAAAGAGTAATATAATATTATTTATACTCAGGATAAATAGTAGACTGGACAAATTATACCTGGTAAGGAAATCCTTCTGACACCTATAAAGTCAAGTCAGAGGGTAGTACTGAAAGGTCAGATTCACTGTTGATATTCAGAAAAAGATCGGGATGGAAGAAAGAACAGGATTCATCGACTTTAAGGATTCTTGTTTTTGCATGTTTCATTGCTGAATGAACAGAATAGACCTTGTCCTGGATTAATTGTAACAGTACTGAGGTAACTTCCTTTTTATAGATGCCGCAAAGTGGTTCAGGATTGCCGGGTTTAAGTTCGGGCACAACAATCTCAGCATCATCAGCAAGCAGAAGCATTTCATCAAAGAGTTCTCTTTTTACCAGCGGAAGATCATAGGAAAGCACGATGTTGATTTGATTTTGTGATCTTTTCAGGCAGGTGTAAAGTCCCCCTATTGGTCCGATCCCGGGAATCTCATCACAAATCCGGGTGTATTGTTCAGGAAACAGTGATTCTTTGCAGGTGCTGATAATGATCTCATCGCACAGGGATTCAAGGACAGAAAGGGGATATTTGTACATCTCCTGTTTTCCGATCATGATAAGACCTTTCTCTTTTCCCATCCGGGAACTTTTTCCTCCAGCCAGCAGGATTCCTGTTATAGTGACCGGTTTTTTTTTCATTTAGGCTCTTTTTTAAGGATCAGGAGTTTTACGAAATCTGCAGGTGCAATATCATCAATTGAATAAACATTTTTGCGGGGTATTTGCCAGTTGATCAGCACTTCCTGCAGGATGGATTCCCGAACGGTCCAGATCTGTATGACTTTGAATTCGCCCTCAAGATATTTTATTGCACGGCTCCAGCCCTTCCCGGCAAGTTCCATTGGACCAAGTTCATCCAGAATTATCAGATCGGAGCCTTCTTCAATAGCCTTGGCTATAATGCTTTCTCCCTCGATAAATGCTTCCGGATTAAAATAGAAGCGTTTAAACCTGAACCAGCCGGGTTGCTTCTCAGCGTGCGCCAGGGTAACAGATTTTCCGCCTGAAAGATCCTTCAGCCGAAAACTATTGCGCACATTTTCCTTAAAATCGCCCTCGGCAATAAAACCAGAAACTTTCATATTATTCAGACGGCATTCCTCAACAAAATTTTGAAGGAACCTGGATTTGCCACTGTGTACTTTGCCTGTTACGATGAAAATATTTTCATGCGTTTCAGCCTCCCGGTCCAGGTAGGCAAAAATCTGTTCTGCCTTCCGAATGATCATTCCTGGTATCGTTTTACGGTTTTTAAAGAATTTCCTGTTTTTTGGCAACTGTTCCATAAGCGCTGGCAAAATAGAAAAGGCAAGGTTCAGAGCCATATACAAACTGGAAAATCCGTTCCGGTACAACAGGCTCCTTACCACAGGATTTCGAAGTTCAACACTGATGGCTGAAAAGCCAAAAATAATAAGCAATGCACGGAAATTGATTTCAAGTCCTATGATCAATCCCTCCATCGAGAACAGTGAGCCTGTATTGATCCATTCCCACAGCAATGCAGAGAGGAAAGTAATAACCAGAAGCTGGATCCATAATGTAAATTTTTTCAGGTATCTCATAGAACGTTTGTACCTGACCAGCACATATGTGATCATAAATGTTCCTGAGATTAATGCAGGGATATAATTCTTATAATTGAGCCAGTACAATTCAAGGAAAAGGGCAACTACAATTAGGAGGATATTGAAGGTGGCATATTTTTGCTGCGCAAGGTGAGCTCCGAACGGATTTTCGGAGTGCTGGAAAATTGCAGAGTCATCGACATTCCCTGGAAATTTCAAATATCTTTTAAATGACAGAAAGCCACCAATAGCTGCCATAGCACCTGACAGGCAATATATTCCAAGAACTATAAACAGAAGGTATATCGGACTTACCTGTTCCAGTCCTGTTTTATTCACCAGGAATTGGTAGAAGGCTTCGGCAATTTTTACAAGGTCAAATCCGTAAAGGATGAGCAGTGTGATAATTTTTTGGATCAGGGCCCAGGACACTGCTATCATTCCTCCAAGGATGTAGGCAAAAATATTCCTGCCTGCCACAAGGAGGATAAATTCGAGGATAATTGCTTCCATCATGATCCCTACCATTGGTCCCAGGATGATTGCACTGGGTGAGATGGATTTCATCAGCGCAGCTATGATCCCAGCCCTGAGGATTACGCCCCTTTCTTTCCATTGCATGCTGAAGGCCACGAGCATATAAACGGCTACCATGGACAGGATTGTGCCAGAGAAGGGTACACGCAGATTATGCAAAAAACTTCCTGCGATGATCTCTATTGCAGCCCAAATACTTCCTATTGCAGCTGCCCTTACCCATAGCTGGTTCAGGTTGCCACTTTTTAAATGTGCCTTGGAATTATTCATCGCCAGGAAATATTCAGATCCATTGAACAGGGTGCAAAGATATCAAGGATTTTTGAAAAGGGGGGTTGATATCCGTTTCAAAGAATTCAATGATCTGAAAATGGAAAATTGCAGGCTATGCTCCGCAGACAGATTGTCTTAAATTGTGGGTTCAGTCGGAAAATATTTCTTATGTTTAATTGACTCAAAGATGAAAAGGGATGTGGATAAATTCACCACCTTGTACTTAGATACCGGTTCCTCCGAATCGATTCTGATATTATCTATTATCCTTCCAGGTATTTAAATGAAACTATGAAAAACCCGGGAAGTTTTTTCATGGTGCCGAAATAGCTCTTAGAATCTGTCACCAGTTTTTAGAAATACAAAAAATTGAATAAAGAACCTCCATTAATACACAGGTTCAAGGTGATTCTTAAGGGAAAAGAGATGCCCAGCTGATTATTGGTATTTACCCAAAACTAATTAGGGATATTAGCAAGCCCTTTTTTCGTGCCTATCCAGGTACTTCCGTCGGCATCAAATGCAATAGAAGTTATGTAAAGATCGGGTAGTCCTGCAGTTATGGTCTCCCAGTCGGAACCGTTAAATACGGCAAGACCGTTTCGGGTTCCCACCCACATATTTCCATTCGGAGCCTGGTTTATAGTGAGAACATAATAATCAGGGAGTTCATAGTAATAATAAACAAAGCTTTCTGCGTTCTTCGGATCATTTCCGGTATGTACCTGAATTCCTTCCTTCCCGCCCATCCATTGCTTTCCTTCATTGTCTATAAAAACCACGAACATGGTATCCGTAACACTCTCACCGTTAAAGGGAATACTCCATTGTGTTGCTCCTGAAAAGGCATCCACGGACGGATCGTAGCCAAAGGCCCTGTAGAGCCTGGCCCCGCTTGTGGCAAAATAATAATCACCATCCAGGCTTGCAATAGAATTAACGGTAAAATTCTCTGCTTCCATGGAAAACAGCTCAACCAGGGAATTGAAGCGGAAATTATCCTTTTTCCAGGTTTCCCCGTAATTGAGACTGATACCCTTCCGGGTCCCGAACCAGTGTCTTGAATCCTGGTCGATATTAAGTGCAAGGACCTTCAGGTTGCTGAGCTCTTCAGTAAAAATGGAAAAATCTGAGATGCTGTCTCCACTGATCGATGCTTTCAGGAGACCTGATTCTGTTCCGATCCAGAGGATATTTCCCGGATTTTCGTAAAACAAGGAGTATATTTTTCCTTCCAGGCTAAGGTTTTGTAATTCATAACCTTCTACAACACTTTTGTAAAGGCCATTTTCCGTTCCAATCCATTTTGTATTGTTTTGATCAATGGCAATAGCATTGACGATTGTATCAATAGCCGGGATGATCTCTTTTTCATTTTCAGGCTCCTCAGGATCGCAGGACCATAAAATACTGATCAGTATAAGCAGCAGGTATTTGCTGTTTTTCATTTCGCCTAATTATTATTTACCAAACAAAAATCAATATAATCCAATAAAATATCAGCAATTGTGAGGGAGGCTATTGAACCACCAGCTTCATTGTCGCCACATCAGAAAGCGTTCCTCTTGTTTTCTGCAAACGGCAGATATATATGCCTGGTTTTAGATTGCTGGTATTAATGGTATGTGTATAATCTCCTGCAATCTGGTCAATATTTTCAAACAGGGACTGGGTCCTGCCATCCAAAGAAATCAGTGATATTGATACACGACTGCTGGTTTCCAGGTGATAGGATAAAGTTGTGCTTTCCTTGCATGGATTTGGATATGCATTCATCAATGTAGTGTTTGCTTCCTGAAGATCATAGCCAACAGAAGAGGTTTCATGAGCTATAACCAGCTCAATGCCATTTCCGGTACCCAGGTTCTTTGTATATTTCATATCAGTAGGATTGTTCCAGTGTTCATGTACACCAAGAGATGGGATCTCCGATCCGTCGTTTTCAGGGTCGTAGACAATTCCCTCGGGCCAGTTGCTTTTATCAGCAGCCTGGTGAAGGTGATCGTCGACGCCCGGGAAAAAGGGACGGTCATTAAATAAGGAATTGTTGTCAGCCTCTGCTCTCAGGAAATCAAGACAAACTGATTCAACTGCAACGCCATCCTGGGATATAAACAAGGAACTAGGGAAATCGTTATTAAATGGAGCCATCTTCCATTTTACTGGCATATCGGTTGCTTCAACACCACCCCAAAGGCCATCAATAATGAACAATACGGTATTGCGGCCGATTTTTTCGTGGCCCATCAGATCTGTCAAAACCCTGTACATGTTGTAGTCTCCCCGAACGCCAGAGGTCATAATATCATTGTCGACGGTACAGATAAGCCCGTCATGCAGGTGGAAAGAACCATAGCCATAACCGGGATGGTCACCATGTGATCCAAAGTGAAGTTTTGCATTCAGAGATACACCTGCCCTTGCGTGTGCTTTCAGGGCAGCGGCATTTATCATATAATCGGCGTCGTACATTTCCTTCATGAGATTGTCACTTCCACCATCAGGCATCTCCTCGCTTTCATCTGAATAGAATATTGCGTCTCCTGTCCATCCTGCAGATTTTGTCCTGCCCAGGCTTGTATTCCCATCCTTGTCGAGCACCTTAACATTGGGATATTCCGCGTGGATTGCATCATTCATACTTTTATATACGTGCGTCATAGGTTCGCCAACGTAAATACTTGTCTGGGGGATCCCGCATTCATCAACCAGCTGTCTGATCAGGGCAACCACAGTAGCAGGTGTGGTACCTGCCATAGCAGCATTTCTCACTCCGGTCATCTGGGAAGTTGTTCCTCTTTCAGAAAGGTCGGAACTATTGATTGCCCAACCTGCCTGCCCATTATTGACCTTAATAAATATGGTCTGGCCCTCCTGGTAGGTTTCTGCCGTTCCCGTTTTCCGAAGGTTAAAATCTTTAAAGATCTCATCCCACGAATCTTTAATATTTTCTTTTCCAGCCAGTTTTTTTATAGAGATATCCAGCATCTTGTTTATTGTATCCTGGTTGTTATTTTTTGACATAAAAAAGGCATCGGTTATTACATTCGGGCAAGATTCTTTTGTGGCATCCTTATTCCACATCCAAACCACCCGGCCGGGATTTACACCTATACCTGTTCCCATCGGATTATTTGATCCATCGGGCAATACCCCGCGGGTAAATCCAAAAGCCTGGGAATATATTTTTTGAGCACTGGTCCAGTTAAATGCCACGAGCAGTACCAGGCTGCAAGCCAATGCGAAGGCTGAGGCAAGGTATTTTGCTTTTTTAAATTTGGCTACAGCTTTTCTGAAAAGTAAAGTCATTCCACCAAGAGATACAAGGTATAGAACAAATCCCGACATGATCGGGGCAGCAGCCCTCATACAAGGATATCCCGCACGCTGGGGTTTTGGTATTACCCTTATAAGAAACCAAAGAGTAGATGCAACTCCCATGACTATAAATACCAATTTCCCAGGGATTTTAAATGATACTATTCTTTGTTTAAGAATTGCCAGTCCTGTTCTGAGGGTATTTTTTCTTTCCATGATTTTACTAATTAAAAATGTATGTATTCAAATTCTTATTATGCAATTTCCCGGATAGTTTTAATTACAAATCCTTCTTGCATGAACAGCAGGTAATGTATTTTTTATTTTATACTGGAAATACAGAATAATGTTTCGATTAATTCATTGAATTTGTGAGCAGAGATCCCCAGTTAAACCTTTCACTCGCATAAGCCGTGATAAAGTTAATAAAAAATGCAACCGATAGCATTTATCGGGAATTATTTTGACTTATAAAAAAATGCTTTTCCCTCCAATTGCTTGATAAATAGAGGGAAAAGCATATAAAATATTAATTGATTTTGCTTGCTTAAGCTTATTTTTTAATAGTCTTAAACATGCTTTTTTTGCCATCTGAATCGTATACTGTTCCTAAATAGATGCCAGCGGCAAGGTCTGATACATCAATTTTCAAACTATGTACATTGATATTTTTTGCAGAATAAACAGATTGACCAAGGACGTTAACAATTTCAATATTTTGAATTGCTTTATTCATATTTACATTTAATTCATTCTGAACAGGGGTGGGAAATACATTTACACCATGGTTTGTTGTATTGTTTTTAACTGAAACTCCTTCCTGCTCCATTACCGAAACATTGTCCAATAATACGTTATACTCATTATTTCCACCGGTCTTTAGTACCAAAACAACAGTTGTATCACCTTCGCCTTCAATGTTGATGATGTCATTTAATGCCGATTTTGCATCGCAATTGTTATCTGCAAAATTCCCGTCAACTGAAAGTACGGCAGCACAATCCCAGCTGTTCAGGGCAAAAACATTCGGGTAGGCAGTGATATCGCCATCGTCAACAGGCATTGTCGGTACAACAACAATTTCAACCCAGTTGGATTGCGGCGCAAAATCGAGAGATGTCCTGACAACCATCGAGATCTTGTATGTTACTCCCCGTGTAACTGTAATTTCCTGGCATACAGCAGCATTTGACCAATTACCCATGCCGGCCATGCTTAAACACCCGCCTTCACCGTCGGTTGGATAATCGTCTGTGTAACCAAAAGTTTCTGTGTGACCATTACCCGCAGCAAGGTCAATAATAGTCCAGTCATCTGCAGTTTCCATGTCACCACCAAGGATTAGTTCCTGGGCCTCAATATTAAAAGCAGCAACAAGCATGAGGCCGAATACGAGCTTCAAAAAGTAGAGTTTTTTCATAGTAATAAAGTTTTAGTTAACAATTCAATTAAAAATCCAACCCTAAATTCAACAATTGAATCAAAAAGAAGAATGGGGCAATTTAGCTAAATTTTTATGAAGGAAAATGTTTTAGTTGGTTAAATATTCTGCCCTTGTGGAGCAGGAACTCTGTTTTTTCGTAAAGGGCCAATCAATTGAAACGGATTCGAAACATGTTGAATTTAGCTTACATTCTTGCAGGAAATGCAAAAACCAAGCATTTTTCAATTTCACCTGCCTTTTAAATTGTTGCCATTTATCATCGTGAATAAGACAAATAGTCCCACCAAAGCCACAAAGGCCGATAAATAGTAGACTCCATTCATTTCTCCGAACGCGTACCCGATACCTATGATCAGGGGGCCCAGGGTTTGGCCTATCCTGAGTACCATGCCATTCAGGGACATAAATGCTCCCCTTTGATTATC
>CAYSAH010000011.1:0-22448 GCA_964428945.1 uncultured Bacteroidaceae bacterium
TAAATTCTGGGTTTGTAACATTTTTTGCCTAAATTATGTGCAGTTGAAAGCCTTGGTTCCGATGAAATGATCGATTCTTCCTGAATGTACATCAACCCCTAATAAAAACCCCCTATGAAAAAGACTGCAAACCTCCCTGCAAAACTGCTTGTTTTAGTAACCATGATCTTGATTTTGGTCACCGGCTGCAAAAAAACTGACGAACCCGAAACTGTCACTGACATTGATGGCAATGAATATAACACAGTGAAAATAGGTGATCAGGTCTGGATGAAGGAAAACCTGAAAACAAAAAAACTAAACGATGGTACCTCAGTCCCTCTGGTTACTGGTTATACGGAATGGTTTAGTCTGACCACGCCTGGATATTGTTGGTATGATAACAATGAGGCAACATATAAAAATTCCTATGGAGCCTTGTATAATTGGTATGCAGTGGAGACAGACAAACTTTGTCCTTCGGGCTGGCATGTTCCTACCGATAACGACTGGCAGCAGCTTGTGCTGTTTATTGATCCAAATGCTGGCATTGGGTTTGGGGAAAGCGATCTTACCGGTGCCAAGCTTAAAGAAAAAGGAACATCTCACTGGTTAAGTCCCAATCAGGGAGCATCTGATGACTATGGTTTTGCCGCTCTACCGGGTGGTTGCAGGCTGAGTTATCTTGATCTTAACTACAATTCGATCAGAGAATTCGGCTTTTGGTGGAGTTCTACTGAATCTTCCGACTCAAAAGCATGGATGGTAGATATGGGTTATACTTATGCTGATCTTTACCGTTATGGCTCGCATAAAGTAGATGGGTTTTCAGTCCGTTGCGTAAAGGATTGACAATCATCATTATTCTGAGGCGCCTTTAGAGGTGTGAGGGTGAAGTGAGGAAAAAAGAGACGAGTGTGCTCGCTCTCGCTCACACTCTCGCTCAATTATCAGTCCTTCTTCGCCAAGGCTTCGAAGAACATTGTACCCCCAGCGGACAAAAGTTGCAACCGGATGAAAGACATCATTAATTCTGATTCAGAAAAATGACCTTTAGAAATGTCTCTCCTTGAATTTTGTCACCACAAAGCGTAACTTTGACATTACAATATATAAAATCAACAAATGTCAAGTATAGTTGAATGATCTGAATACAACATATTTATCAGCTTCCACATTAAGAAAGGAGAGAAGAAGCGGAGAAGTAAAGAATGGGTGAAGGACGGGTTAAATTGTTGAAACATTTTATTCTGTACTGTACATGCAGCACGATGTATTTATAAGCTATTCCAGTATCGATAAAAGCGTCACCGATACAATTTGTTCGACCCTTGAACAAAACAGTATCCATTGCTGGATTGCACCGCGCGACATAACCCCGGGAATTCCCTTTGCAGAAGCTATTATCGATGCCATTAAAAAATCGAAAGTATTTATACTTGTTTATTCAACGAATTCAAATCACTCTTCCCAGGTCATTAAGGAGGTGGACCGTGCCGTGCACCACGGGTTGGCCATCATCACTCTTCGCCTGGAAGATGTACCCATGTCAAAGCAGCTAGAGTATTACATAAGCGATGTACACTGGCTGGATGCTATGACCCCTCCGTTGGAACTGCACATAAATCAGTTATCCAGAGTGGTTAAGATGTTAATGTCAAAGGATGAGTTTAAAGATGATGATATTGAAAAAGCCATAAGGAAGGGAACACTGCGGCTAGGAAAGACCGGTAAACCTTCAGCTGTAACAGGCAGGTATAAATTCCATTGGGAAAAGACAGTAATACCTGTAGCAGTGATAATCGCGGTACTTGTTGTCACGTTACTGGTTATATCACCTCTGGTAAAACAGAAAGTATCTTCGTCCACGTCAGCAATGGACAAATCAATTGCAGTATTGCCATTTCATAATCTCAGCGGTGATCCGGAGCAGGACTATTTTAGTGAAGGAATGATGGATGAGATCCAGGATCGCCTTTTCAAGGTAGGCGATATAAAGGTCATATCACGCACCTCTTCAATGCTATATAAGAACTCCGGACTTCCGCTTAAGGAGATTGCAGCGGAGTTGGGTGTCTCGGCCATTCTTGAAGGCAGTGTGAGAAAAGCAGGTAATATGGTCCGGATTACCGTTCAGCTCATCGATGCCAGTAACGACACACACCTCTGGTCAGAGATATATGATGATGATATGAGTGATTTGTCACATATTTTTTCAATCCAGAGCGAGGTTGCCCAATCTGTGGCCAGAGAGCTGAAAGCTGTAATAGCCCCTGAAGAGAAACAGCTGATAGAGAAAATCCCCACTGTCGATCCGACAGCATATAATGCATACCTGAACGGACAATTTTTCCTGAGCAAGGATACCCCGAAGGATTTTGACCGAGCCTTGCAATACTTTGAGCTGGCCATAGAAAAAGATCCGGAGTTTGGTCTGGCGTATGCAGGTGTTGCAAGGGTCTGGAATACACGTAAGCAGGCAGGGCTGGCCAAATTATCAGAAGCAACTCCAAAAGCTGAGGCAGCCATTAAAAGAGCCCTTGAGCTGGATTCCACCCTTTCAGATGTTCACAGGACTCTGGCTGGATTAAAGACCTGGACGAGATGGGATTGGAAAGGCGGCGAGGAATCGTTCAGGAAGGCAATTGAACTGAATCCGAACAGTGCAGATGCACATTCCGGTTACTCGCACTTGCTTAACATTTTGGGAAGGCCAGATGAAGCAATGAAGCACATTGAAACCGCACTTGAGCTCGATCCTTTAAATTCCAGAATAAGATCATTTTATGGCGTAAATCTTATGTTTGTGCGCAGATATGATGAGGCCGTTAAGGCATTCAGGGAAGCACTGGACCTTAGTCCGTCGCAAGGAATTGCAGTAATAAACATTGTTAATGCACTTTACCTTGGGGGCCGGGAAGAAGAAGCAATAGAAATGCTAAGGTTCCGCTGGAAAGACAATAGCGTGTATTTAAAAGCAATAGACGAAGGGAATGCCGAAATGGGATTCATTGGAGCGATGAAGAAACTAGCAGTGTTGCGTGCAGAAAATACAGATATTACACATGTAAGTCAAACTTCACCTGCCCAATATTATACCTGGGCTGGCGATGTTGAAAATGCATTGTACTGGCTTGAACAGGCTTATGAAGAGCGGGATCCTAACCTACCTTATCTTTTAATACCCGTTTATGATGGACTGCGAGATCAACCACGCTTTAAGGAAATTGCCCGCAAGATGAACTTGCCGTATAAATGATCTTATCGTGCATTCTGCTTTTCGCCGGTTGCAACTCTTATAAAAAATACCATTTTCAGAATTTAAAAGTTGCAACCCTCTCCCTGAAAATTACTGTCCATCTCATAATTTTAATTAGTGAGGTTTGAACTTAAAATTTCTTTCTCTATCGCCTGCATTTGCTTATAAATAACCACTGATGTTTTTTGAGTATACATTTTATCATACAAAATCTATCATTCGTCAAAAACAAGACCTCTTAAACTTCTGAATAGACCGACATTTTAAAAATAGTTTAATCTTATGCTCTCATCAGCAAAGGAGCAATTGTTAATTGTATTATGCTGTATGACTAATGCTTCATTTTTCATTAATTATTTTTAAGAATATGATAAATGTCAGTCAAAATATCTTATTCAGTTCTGAAATAAATCGCAAATTTGACTATGGGTCGGAATATTTGTAATCGCACTTTTACGATTTATAACAATTAATTTGTTAAATATGAAGATAATAAATCTTATCTCCGGGAACTCTTTACGGTTTAAAATCACCCTAATACTCATTACTCTTATTCTTCCCCAGGTCACTTTTAGCCAGGTGAAAGATATTAATATCGTTGTTAACTGCATTGAGTATATAGGGAATGGAAATTACAAGGCTAATTTTGGATATGATAATCCAAATACTCAAACCGTCACAGTCCCTGCAGCCAATAGTGTGGTAACATATAATAACGGGCAATCAAAGAAACCAGCAATAAATAGTTTCCTCCCCGGGCTTCAGGAGAAAGTACTCAGCCAGGAGTTTTCAGTTAATGACAGGGTAGTTTGGGAGGTTATTATGCCCAATGGAAAAATTAAAATAGTTGATGCCGATATCAACTCCAACCATTGCCGTGGATTAATTGATATAATTCCCTATTACCCACCTCCCCCAGGCGGCAAGGTAAATAATAAATCACTCATAGGCGCAGAACTTACTTCTTTGTATGAGACCTACATTCGACTTTATCCTGCATTCAATGCAAAGTCTGACAGTATTTTTCAGCTGAGAGTACAGAATGGTGTATATCAGGTATTTATTGAGGTTATTCCAATAGAAGGCCAACTCAGCAACTTGTTGCTAAGCTTGAATAATTATGGATTCATTGAATTTCCTTTGTCCCATAATCCTGCCACCGGCTGGATACCAATCGACCAACTTCTGAATCTGAATACCCTTGTTAATGTGCTGAACTTTGCTCGACCGGTCTATCCCGGTGTGGGGAACTTTGTTGCGGCCACGACAGGATTGGCCCAGAGCCAGGGCGACAAGGCCATGCGATCGGACTTTGTGAGGGCAGGTTTCTTCTTTAAAGATAATAATGGTGAAGTCAGAAATATAAATGGTTCCGGAGTAAAAATCGGTGTGATCTCAAATAGCTTTGATAGCAAAGGTGCTGCAGTACAAGATGTAGCTAACAAAGATCTTCCAGGTAATGGAAATGAAAAGTACCCGATACCTGTGGTTTCAAAATTTGGTCCTTCTTCTCTTATAGATGGCGATGTCCCTGATTACTTCGGGGAACTTTCTGATGAGGGAAGAGCTATGCTGCAAATAATACACGATATCGCTCCCGGATCTGAACTTTTCTTCCGCACTGGTTATCTGGGTGAGGAGGATATGGCCTTAGGGATCCATCAGTTGGCTGATGAAGGATGTGATATAATTGTCGATGATATCACCTATATTACAGCTCCATTCTTCCGTGATGGAGTTGTTGCTAAAGCAGTGGATGAGGTAGTGGGCCAGGGAGTGACATTTTTCTCATCCGCCGGAAATTTCGGTGACTGGTCATATGAAAATACTTTTGTGCCTGCTAACACTCCCAATACCATAAGTGGAAAAGCCCACGATTTTGGAGGAGGTGACATTTACCAGCTTATAAACCTTAAAGAAGGAACCTATACCATTGTGCTGCAATGGGACGATGGATCTCATCCGGGTCAGTTTATTACTGATACTGACATGGATATTTTTCTTTCCACCGGGAATGGATCGTCTGTTCTTGGATTTAACAGGGTAAACACGGGCCAGGCACCCATAGAAATTATACCTTTCACTGTGAGAGCAGGAGGGGCAACTACCAACATAGTTATTTCTAAAGCTTCAGGGACAGATAATGTCAGATTCAAGTACATCTTATTCCGGGGAGGCGATAAATTTGAAATTGCGGATCCTTCCCAAAAAAAGGGTACTTCCACAATCGTAGGACATGCTAATTCTGCAGGGGCTATTGCAGTTGGAGCTGTTAGATTCGATCTGACTCCTGAATATGATGGAGATCTGAAAACCATGACCTTCTCTTCGCATGGAGGAACTCCCATAATCGGTAGTAGCGGTGAACTTAATTTCAGGCCGGACAAACCCGCTTTTACCGCTCCAAACGGTGTGAATACTACAGTAAACCTTGGTAATGGTGACTGGCAGGAATATCCTGATTTGGGCAATGGTGAACCAGATCCAAGAAATAGTGATCCGGATAATATTCCAAATTTCTTTGGTACCTCTGCTGCTGCTCCTCATGCTGCAGCCCTTGCAGCCCTGATTATGCAAGCCCGGGAGGAATTTCAGCTACCTCTTCCATCTGGTACTTCCATTACGGAGTTTATAATAAATCTACTTAAGGAAACTTCCATAGATATGGGAACTGAGGATTTTATCTCAGGTTCTGGATTCATTCAGGCGGACAGGGCAATCATGGAATTCGCAAATCCAAAGCCGTTTATTGATCACCTGGATGTAACCTTCCCAGGTGGTATCCTAGGTCAAGATAAGATGCCGTTCTCCTTTACAGTAAAGGGTGATTTCTTTACAGATGAGACCCAATTGTATTTTAGGGATGAATTACTGATGGACAATGTAGATGGAATTATATTAACTCATATAGATGAACATACCATCCAGGTGGAACATCCTGGTTTTCTGGGGAATCCGGAAATCTTTGCATTAAATGCTGCAATAACTCCGAGTGAAGAGGACGGTGGATCATCAAATTCAGTAACATTCTTCGACCCAAAGAAAATGAAGGTTTTCATTAAAGCAAATAATAAAACCAAAAGGTATGGAGAAGCTATTCCTGTTTTCGATGCTACTATCAGGATTACGACCGGAATCGATGAAAATGAAGATGGACTTGTTAATGATCTCGATACAATCTCTCTTGCCAAGGCGAACTTGAGAGGATTAGTGTCAGATGATGAATATAACCGGTTGAAAACGCTTGAGTTTTCTGCATTAGTTGATAATAATAGTAATGTGATTGAGACAGGTTATGCAATATCCCCATTTTACAAATATCCTCATTATGTCCCTGGCAATGAGGTTACTTCAAAGCCTGCCGAGCTTGATATTGCGATTCAAGAAAAATACCATATTGTTGGACTCCAAAATGATGGAAGTAAACTGGATGACGCAAGTAATGGCATTTTAACTATTGATAAACTTCCTCTGGTAATCACCCCTGATAATGTCAGTATCACATATGGAGAAGATTTAAATGCGAGTGATATTACCTTTACATTTGAAACTGAGCCAGGAATTGAAATTCCGGAAACTATAATTAATTCCGCTAAAACTGAATATACCAATGCATTAACCGATGGCATTTCACTGGTCAATGGAATATCACTGGTAAATGGAGTTCCTCAGGTAAATGGCATATCACTTGTGAATGGTATCTCCCTGGTCAATGGAATTTCACTGGTTAACGGAATTGAAGTCAGAGTTGATGTTATAGATGGAGAAACAACAGTATACATAGCTGGAGAACCGGTTAAAAATGGTATTTCACTGGTAAACGGAATCTCCCTGGTTAATGGTCTTCCTTTTGTAAATATGATGGATATTGTCCAGGGAGAAGCTCTTATCAATGATGGAAAAATCTTGACCATCATGAATGGTTATATAACCGCCTTAAACGGAATATCTCTTGTAAATAGTTCCTATCCAAACGGGATCTCTCTTGTTAACGGAATTTCTCTCGTTAACGGGATCTCTCTTGTAAATGGAGTGGAAGTAAATATCAATGGTACCACTGTAACCATGAATGGAGAACAAATAGAAAACGGAATTTCTTTGGTTAATGGTACCTCTCTGCTCAATGTTAATGGAATTGTTCTGGTAAACAGTGATGATATTACTGATGGAACAGCCCTGGTTAATGGTATCCCGGTTCATATTAAGAACGGGATCCCCGTTGTGAACGGGATTTCACTGGTTAATGGAATTCCCCTTGGAACAGATGACATTATAAAGGTGGATAATCTTATTGTGGAATTTACGGATGACAGTTTTAAGGTATCGGAGATAACTGCAAACGGTATATCTCTGGTAAACGGAATTTCTCTGGTAAACGGAATATCCCTGGTAAACGGCATATCACTTGTAAATGGAATATCACTGGTAAACGGTATTTCACTTGTCAATGGGATTGCTGTTGCAGATGAGGATGGTCAGATATCTAATGTTGTGGACCTTAATAATATGAACTTTATTGCCAGTACAAATGCTATTGAATCTTTACCAAAAGTCAATGGAATTTCACTGGTGAACGGTTTATCAGGTATTGATGGTAATTACTTAAAAACGGCTTCGGATAATGCTGCAGAAGACTTTCTTCCGACGCCAAATGGCATCTCACTTGTTAATGGTATTTCTCTTGTAAATGGAACTGCTAAGGTTAATGGCATATCTCTTGTTAACGGGATCTCCCTGGTAAACTCTTCTACGATAAGTGAAGACAGTAACTCTGGTGCAATATTCGTATTTGATGCAACAAAAGATATTCCGGACCCAAATGAGGGTGGAGAAGTTAATACAGATCTCATCCCGATCAGCTTTATTACAGGAACTACTGCTGGCAAACACTGGATAATCCCCGGAACCTACCTTTCCAATAATTTTGATATTACATACGGATTAGGGACTCTCACGATTAACAAGGCAGAACTCAAAATCACCGCGGATAATAAGGAAAAAATCTATAATTCGGAAGATCCTGTACTGACATACATTAAAACCGGACTGCTTGGTAATGATGTAATTGGCGGATCTTTGTTGCGTGAGAAAGGGGAAACGGTGGGAGTATATGAAATCAAACAGGGAACCTTAAATGCAGGGGATAACTACTCAATCTCTTTTGATGCAGGTAACTTCAAAATTAATCCGGCTACTTTAATTGTTACAGCCACTGGATTTGGTAAGGATTATGACGGAACAACTAATGCTGAAGTAAATATTTCTGCTGACAATACAGTGCCGGGAGATAATATTATGTTGTCTTATACTTCTGCCACTTTTGACAATAAAAATGTTGGTACAAACAAGGTCGTAACAGTCGAAGGAATTAAAATAACTGGCGAGTCTGCTGAAAACTACACCCTTGGATCAGACCCGGTAACTACCCTGGCTGAAATAAGAGTAAGACAAATTAATGTAACAGCCAAAACTGATAGCAAAGAATATGATGGGACCTGCTTCTCAAACAAAGTACCGGAAGTTGAGGCATTGCAATCTGGAGATGGCATTGGCACAGCCCCAGTACAGGAATATGATGATAAAAATGTGGGGACAGGGAAGACATTGCAGGCCAGTGGACTGGTGATCAGAGACGGTAATCGTGGAAATAATTATCATATTGCTTATATCGATGATAAAACTGGAGTAATCACCCCAAAAACGATCAATGTATCACCTGTTGATCCGGTTCTATTTATCGCAGAAGGTGATCCTTTGCCAGTGATAAAGTTTAATTATGCTGAGGCTGCCGGAGGAGATAATTTAGTATGCCCGATCACTGTAACACGAGATAAGGATGGAGTTAATTATGATCCCGCTTCATCAGTGGCCGCGGGAACATATTCCACAAAACCCTTACCATGCAATGATAATTATACTTTTAATATTATTCCCGGGAAATTATATGTCAATCCATATGGGCCGGGTACCCTTGCAGTAATGCCAGTATTGAATTGTGTACAGGAAGTTGGGGTCAATAATTACATTGCTAACTTTTCTTATAGAAATGAAAATGATGTTGCTGTATATATTCCGGCTGGAATTAATAATTCCCTGACTGGAAATATTTATAGTATTTACCCGGAGCAACCGGTAATATTTGAACCCGGTGGCGGATCCTTCCTGGTTTATTTTGACGGTAACAATCTGTCTTGGACAGTCTCAAGCCGGGAAGAGAATCATAATGCGTCTATGGCCACAAATGCCAATTCAAAGTCAACAAAATGTACGGGATCTACAAAATCTGCTATTGTTGCTACTGCTACAGTGGAGGAACCGGATTCGCAACCAACTGACCTGGTTGTTTATCCAAATCCTGTAACCGATAAAGTTACTATCTCAATGAAAGGCATCGAAACATATGAAATGATACAGATCTACGATCTTTCTGGAAGAACCCATGCTGCAGCATCCATGATCAGAAATCAGGACTTGCTTGAACTTGATATGTCAGGATTGTCACCGGGAAGATACTTTATAAGGGTGGTAATGAAAACCACCTCTCGAAATTTCACTGTCATCAAACAGTAAATATCCCATGTTAAAGAGTTAAAGTAAATAGAAAAAAGGGAGTCTTGGTTAAAATCTCCCTTTTTTCAATCATGGATATATGAATTATGAAATAGTTAATATTAAGAATGATAATAAAAGGTCAATTTAATCAAACGTTTATAACTGGGAAGAGCCTTATCCTTGTAATGATATTTTCAATTTCCAGCCATATATGCGGTGGACAGGGTCCCGTTGTCGATAGTCTGAAACAGGTCCTGAAAAATAGCAAGGAGGACACCCTCAGGGTAAACATTTTGATTTCCATCTGTCAGAATGAATTCAGGTCATCGCCTGACAGTGCAATTTTTTATGGCACAAAGGCCCTCGATCTGTCTGAAAAGCTGGATTATCCTAGAGGATCAGCCCAGGCATATAAATATATCGGGATGGGTTATTATTTCCTTGGAAATTATTGGGAGACAATAAATTTCTGGCAGCAATCGCTGAGCAGCTTTGAAGCTATAAACGATAAGGTCGGGATTGCGAATATTCTTAATAACATAGGAGCTGTATATGCGAACGAAGGTGATGATACCAGGGCCCTTGAATTTCATCTGAGATCGCTGAAGGCATCCGAGGAGTTAAAAGATACTCTTCGGATAGTAACTTCACTGATCAACATCGGGGTTATCTACCTTAATAAACCAACAACGCATGACAAAGCTCTTGAATATTATATGTCTGCCCTGCCTCTTAGTGAAAAGCTGAAAAATCATGATGCTGTGGGTACAGCTGCCGTAAACCTGGGAGAGATCTATTTTCAAGAAGAAGCTTATGACACAGCCCTTTACTATTATGAAAAATCGCTTGATGCTTTCAGAAAATCGAATTCCGGTAATGTTCCATACACTCTTACAAACATTGGCAGGGTTTACATGAAAAGAGGAGATTTTAAAAAGGCAATAGAGTTTCAGAAGGAAGGTTATGAAATTGCAAAACAATCAAATGCAAAACTGGAAATGACTTCCACTCTTCTTGGTCTCGCTGATACATATACAGCAGAGGGATCACTCAAATCTGCTATAACAACGTATCATAGTGCCAGGAAAATAGCAGAAGAGATAGGGGCAAAAAATGAACTGAAACGAGCCTATGAAGGCTTGGCTGAGTCATATTCAAAATTGTCTGACTATGCAAATGCATACACCTATCAGACTTTGCTGACAAATATCAAAGACACTTTGTATATAGCAGCTAATGATAAGAAGATTCAATCACTTCAATTTAACTTTGAGCTTGAAAAGAGAGAGACTCAGATAAGCCTTCTGACCAAGGATAAAGAACTTCAGGATGCAATCATTCAAAAACAGAAATTTGCCAAGAATACTTTCATCATAGGATTTATAGTCACTTTACTGATAGCTTTTCAAACTTACAGGAGTTTTCGTAGAAAAGTAAAGACCAATAGACTCCTCGACAAACAGAATGCTGAAATTGAAAGCCTGGTGCTGAATATTTTACCAGCTGCAGTAGCTACTGAACTTCGAACAGAAGGGAATGCAACCCCAAGACATTATGACAGTGTTTCAGTATTATTTACTGATTTTAAGGGATTTACGAAAATTGCTGAGGGGTTATCGCCAAATGACCTTGTTGCAGAATTGAATATCTTTTTTTCAGCTTTTGATGAAATCACTGCAAAACATAACCTTGAAAAAATAAAAACCATTGGTGATGCATATATGTGTGCAGGCGGGATTCCTGTAAAGAGCACAACACATCCATTTGATGCTGTAAATGCAGGTCTTGAAATGCAGGAGTTTATGATCAGTACCAACAAGAGGAGAATAGATAATGGACTGCCGGTGTGGGACCTTAGAATTGGAATACATACAGGACCGGTTGTTGCGGGTGTTGTCGGGAAGAGGAAGTTTGCATATGATATCTGGGGAAATACAGTGAATGTTGCAAGTAGAATGGAATCGAGCGGAGAGGCCGGGAAACTGAATATTTCTCAAGCAACTTTTGAACTGGTAAAAGAGCAGTATGAATGTAATTTCAGAGGAAAGGTATATGCCAAAAATGTAGGAGATATTGATATGTATTTTGTGGTGGGGAAAAAAGAGATCCGGCAAACATCTGAAAACAAGTTAGGTATTGAAATAAAGTAAAAGATGACGTTCTGTAATGTCTTTTGAATAAATAATTTAATAGTATAAACCAGGAATATGGCAGATTTTAATTCGGAGTCTTTTCTTCTCGATGATGGCTCAAAAATTGCGGTCATTGGAGGAGGACCGGCAGGAAGCTTCTTTACCTACTTCACCCTCAACTTCGCTGAACTCTTGGACATGAATATACAAATAGATGTATATGAATCAAAGGATTTCAGATGCGCAGGACCATTAGGATGTAACAACTGTGGAGGTATTGTATCGGAGTCGCTGATACAGGCTCTGGCTACTGAAGGTATTGTATTGCCATCCAATGTGATCCAGCGTGGCATTGAATCATATAATCTTCATCTGGAGCAGGGCAACACTGTTATAGAAACCCCTTTTAATGAACAAAGAATTGCCGCCATGTTCAGAGGGTATGGACCTAAAGGATCTGTCGATGACCAATTTGTAAGCTTTGATGATTTTTTACTGGAACTGTGCCGGACCAAAGGTGCTAAGGTTATTGATGACAGAGTTACCAGCGCGGAAAGGACAGCAGACGGAATAACCCTTACCACAAAAAATGGTGTTAAAACCAAATATGACCTTGTAGTAGGCGCTGTAGGATTGAATAAGAAATCACTGGAGTTGTTCGAGTCTATTTGTCCTTCATTCAAGCCACCAGAAACAACAAAAACGTATATCTCAGAATTCGAGATGGAACCAGAACAAATTGATAAGCTTTTTGGTAATTCAATGCATGTGTTTCTTCTTAACCTGCCAAACATAAAATTTGGGGCCCTGATCCCAAAGGGGAAATATGTTACGCTTGTGCTGCTCGGAAAAGATATTAATATGGAAATCGCTTCGGGATTCTTGAATTCCAATGCGGTAAGGAAATTGTTCCCCGAGGGGATTGAGTTGGAAAAAATTACTCCGTGTAAATGTTTACCTCATATTAATGTCAAAGGGGCTACAATGGCTTATGATGACCGAGTTGTTCTTATCGGGGATTCTGCTTCCTCGAAACTCTATAAAAACGGAATTGGAGCAGCTTATATTACCGGAAAAGCAGCGGCGAATACCTCAGTTTTTAATGGTATTTCTGCATCTGCTTTTCGTAAGTACTACCAGCCAATATGCAGTGAACTTGACCGCGACAATCTGCTGGGAAAATTTATTTTTTTTGTGACCGGCTTCATACAAAAATCGGCACTGTTGAAAAGCGCATTACTTAATATGGTTATAACTGAACAAAAAAAGGAAAGCCGCAAGAGACGCATGAGTTCTGTATTTTGGGACACATTCACAGGTAGTGCCCCGTATACCGATATATTCCTTCGCTGTCTGAATCCACTTTTGATTTTGTCCCTGATCTGGAATATAATTATTAGTTTGTTTAACATAACTTTTAGAAAAAATGAGAAATAACAAGTTAGGTCGCTCCTATCGTAATGGAGAAATAGTTATTAATAAAGGAGATGAGGGTAACTGTCTGTTTGTGATACAGGAAGGAACTGTAGAGGTTTTGGACCACAGGGGAGACGAAGAAATTATTATTGCAAAGCTTGGTGCATCAGATTTTTTCGGAGAGATGGGTCTCTTTGAAAAAGATGTAAGGTCATGCACAGTTCGTGCTACCGGCGACGCGAAAATTTTAACAATCGATAAGAAAAATTTTTACAAAACCATCCAGAAAGATCCGACACTTGCATACAGACTCTTGCAAACAATGTGTCTTCGCTTAAGGGAGTTGAATAAAAAAATTACTCAGATGCCATAAACAACTTTGGCGAAATGAGATTATTCAATTTACTGAAAATAGATGTGTTTTAAAATTGGAAATAAATTGTATTTTAAAAATTTCTATTCCTGCTATGAATAAAATTGATGCTGCATTGGTTGCGGAGGCTAAAGAACTAGTGACAAATATTTTAACTAGAGAACTTTCTGAAAATTGCCTGTTTCATACAATAAACCATACTCTTGAAGTTTTAAATAATGCAGAGATTATCGGAACATACAGCAAACTGAATCAGAATGATATGAATGTGCTAAGGGTGAGCGCTTTGTTTCACGACGTGGGTTATGTTGATATTTATGATGATCATGAAATAATTAGCGCTGCAAGGGCAACTGCTTTCCTCAGAAATAGAAATGTCGATGAAGGATCAATTAAACAAGTTGAAGCTGCAATTCTATCAACCAAAATGCCCCAGAGCCCCAAGGACAAAATATCTGAAATACTTTGTGACTCCGATCTTATGTATCTGACATTTGACGACTATTTTGATCAGATAGATTTAATGCGGATAGAATGGGAGAAGGTAGGCAAAGCCAGACTTAACAGTAATGAATTCCATGTGCAATCCCTTGATTTTTTCAAACAGCACAAATATCACTCAGATTATGGAAGAAAAGTGCTGCAACCCATTAAAGAGAAAAATGAATTCTTGATAAGGAAAAGAGTGGTCGTTGATTAATATGCTTTTTTTCGCATTGGAGTCAGGTTTTGTCAAACTAATAATACATTTGCCATTTTTAATCTAAAAGATGAAAATTCTTTTAACTGGTGCTACCGGGTATATAGGTAAAAGACTCCTGCCTATTCTTGTTGACAACGGATATGACGTCGTTTGCTGCGTAAGAGATGCAAAAAGATTTAGTCCTCCAAAGTCGATTGTGCCGCATATTGAAGTTATTGAAGTGGACCTGCTGGAAGAAGCTTCTCTGACTAATATTCCAAAAGATATTGATGGTGCATATTACCTGGCCCATTCCATGTCATATAGTGATAATTATGAGATAACAGAAAAAATATCCGCAATTAACTTCAGGGAGGCATTAAATAAGACGAAGGTCAAACACGTTGTATACCTGGGTAATTTCGTGAAAGAGAACCACTTATCCAAACATTTGTCTTCACGGAGGAATGTTGAGATTGAACTTGTCAAAGGTGACTACAAGTTTACTTCGTTACGGGCAGGAATGATAATCGGATCAGGAAGTGCTTCATTCGAAATAATCAGAGACCTGGTTGAGAAACTTCCGATAATGATCGCTCCTAGTTGGGTGAATACAAAATGCCAACCTGTCGGAGTTTCCGATGTCATGAAATTTCTTACTAAAACATTATTTACTCCCGAAACCTACGATAAAAGTTTTGACATTGGAGGGCCTGATATTATTACTTACAAAGAGATGCTACTTGGATTCGCAAAAGCTCGAAACCTAAAAAGGAGGATATTTATTACTCCCGTAAAAACTTTTAAATTTTCTCCATATTGGTTGGCTTTTGTTACTTCCATTTCTTACAAGTTAGCAACACTTCTTGTTGAAAGTTTAAAAGAAGAATCTGTAGCTAAGGCAAATGATCTGAATGAAATACTTGATATACAACCAATACGTTATAACGAAGTTCTTGCCAAAGCACTTGCAAAAATTGAAGGTAATGAAATTGTTTCCAGCTGGAAAGATCCGCTGGTAAGCGGAAGATTAAATATGAATATTTCTGATTTCATTAATGTTCCTTCGTATGGTTGCTTCACTGATATAAGAGTAAGCCAGGTTTCAAACCGTGAAGTTAGTATTGATAGAATTTGGCGCATTGGGGGTAACACCGGCTGGTATTATGCCACATGGTTATGGCGAATAAGAGGCCTGATGGATAAGGTAACAGGCGGAGTAGGAATGAAACGAGGCCGGACACATGAAGACAACTTAGTGGCTGGTGACGTCGTCGACGTTTGGAGAGTACTTTATTCTGATAAAACGGAAGGAAGATTACTTCTTTTTGCAGAAATGAAATTACCAGGAGAAGCATGGCTTGAATTCAGAATATCTGATGACAAACTAATTCAGAAAGCTACTTTCCGGCCAAAAGGGATAAAAGGAAGAATCTACTGGTATTCTCTCGTACCTTTCCATCTATTTATTTTCAAAGGCATGATAAATAAATTAACCGGTAAGTAGTGATCCCCGAAGAATTATTTATCATTCCTTTTTTGAAATTATTCTCTACGCCTGCTTGGTTGGAAATGGTTTAATTAATAAGCGATTCTCATGACAGATAATTACACTGTTTTGAATATTAATGCAAAAGCCGGAAGTATTGACTGCATTAGCCTAATAGGTTGACCACATTTGGCCACTTATACATTCAAGAATATAAGACGAATTATAACAGCAATTTACAACCGACGAGAGGCGGTCAATTTACTTTATCGTGAAGTGGTCAAGGATACTGGCTTTTGGGATTAACTATTTAACGTTAAAAAAAAGGCTTACTAACAAATTAAATGATTAATCAGGTCAAAAAGTTTTCCGGGTTCTCTTTTAGGTAAGTTTTAGGTTATCCATAAATCCGGGAGTTCCGGGTGGATGGATTTTTGGGACTGGGAGAAGTGAAGAGGAGGTGATGGGGAGATGAAAGAAGATTGAGAGTCCGCCTTCGTTAAAACTACGGTGGACGCATTGAGAGCGAGAGTAAGATTGGAGCTAAGCTCAGATTTCAAGTTCAGAAATTTATTTGACAAAAGCTCCTTATTTGTATAACCTTAATATCATCGTTGATTAACAATTATTTAAGCTTGAACATTAACTCAAAAAGAAAAATAATGAAACAAATAAGTTCTTAAAATAATCTGATGATGCGTATTTTTTAAGGTTTCATACTTTTACCATCTTCCAGGTCATGCATAATTGAGTATCAGGCAAATTATTATCAGGTTTGGATGAATGAGCTACGAACATGTTGTTCGAAAAGCATACCACAAATAATCAACTGATAAATAGATATATTTGGCAGGTTATAGAGTTTTTGGATTCATCGATTCGAAAATAAATTGTAGATTTATGATGATTTGAGAAATTGGTTACTTGTTCAAGTGATTTCTCCTGAATCAGCATAACAAAATGATTTTCCTGTACCCACCTTAATAAAAATGTTATGGAATCAAGTTTTCTTAATGTTGTTCTACTCCCGGTAGCACTGGCAATTATTATGCTCGGATTGGGACTGTCGCTCACGATTGATGACTTTAAAAGAGTTGTGAAATACCCCAAAGCCATGGTCATCGGTTTATCATGTCAAATGATCCTTTTACCTGTTCTTTGTTTTTTTCTTGTAAAAGCTTTTGGTCTTTCTCCGGAACTTGCAGTAGGACTGATGCTGCTGGCGGCTGCACCTGGCGGACCTACTGCAAATTTATACAGCCATCTGTATAAAGGAGATGTTGCTTTGAATATCTCCCTGACTGCTGTCAACAGCCTTTTGTCACTTTTTACCTTGCCATTTATTGTAAATTTTTCAATAAGATATTTTTTGGAATCCGGCCAGGCAATTCCCATGCAGTTTGGGAAAATACTGGAAGTATTTGCAATAGTTCTGATTCCGGTATCAATAGGAATGTTTTTGAAATCGAAATTTCCAAAATTATCTGTTATTCTGAATAAACCTGTTAAAATACTCTCTGCGCTTTTTTTGGTACTTGTGATTGCCGGAGTTGTTTATCAGGAACGTGAAAATGTGGTTGCCTATTTTAAACTGGTAGGATTGCCTGCACTCTTATTCAATGTGCTGAGTATGGGAATCGGTTTCTCTCTGCCCAGGCTTATGAAACTTGAAAAAAGAGAGGCTATTTCAATCGGAATGGAGATTGGAATCCACAATGGAACTCTTGCCATTTATATTGCATTAAGTGTGATTGGAAACAGTGTAATAAGCATTACGCCGGCAATATACAGTCTGTTAATGTTTTTTACTGCTGCGGCTTTTGGTTTTATTGTAAATATAAAAAGAGGCTGATTTCAATTTTGTCAGTTTAATATTAGTTTCCTGGGATTTCCCAATAAGCATCACCCCACAGGATATGTATTAAGAAGGAAGTACCAATGCGGGAGAACTTCATGTAGTATTACCGTAAGGCAGAAAGTGCCACAAAGAAGAGTATCCATGGTAGCAACTCTGACAAAAAACTCTTATTCTTCAAAAAAAAAGTTGCAACCCTATCCCTGAAAATTGCTGTACATCTCATCCTTTGAATTAGTGTGAGTTTCAGGATGTCATAAAAAGAAACAAGAGGTCGGATTTGACCTCTTGTGCCTCTGGGTACCCCCAACGGACAAAAGTTGCAACCAGCAGAAGTATCATCTGATGAGTTTTTGTGATACAAGTCCACTCACCAGAAAGTTGCACACTGTTATACCTCGTATAATGACCACCATTGACCCTTTGATAGGATAAAAGCAATTCAACGATGTAATGAGGAACCCGGGACAGAACAGCAGCAGAATGATTATTTTTGACCTTTAATGATTTTGTTTTAACTTGTTCATTCATTTGTAACCTAAATTTCATTCCTATGAAAGCAACCCGAATTAATCGGAGAAGCTTTCTGTCTAAATCCACCGCTGTTCTAATGAAACTCCATGGAGGAACTATATTAGTAAACCCGGGAGTTGGTAATGAAACCCGGTTTACGGTGAAATTCTAATTCACAGGCAGTTCAATCTGAAATCTGGTATATTCGTTCACAACCGAGTCAACAGTGATACTTCCGCCATGGCTTATAATGATCTGTTTTACAAGGCTGAGGCCCAGGCCGCTGCCATCTTTCCTGGTTGTAAAGAATGGTACGAAAATGTCTTCCAGCAGATCGGCGGGTATCCCCGGTCCATTATCAAAAACTTCAACAGATAATTTTTTAGGGAAGATTTTTATGGTTAATTTTATTTTCGAATCTGTCTGGTTGTTAAGTGCATAGAGGCTATTATTAATGAGATTGATAAGCACCTGTTGCATGAGTCCAAAGTCTGCTTCTATCATCAAATCCTCTTCAGAGAATTCAATTTCCAGGTCAACTTTCTTCTCTTCAAGTTTTGGTTTTATTAAAGTGCCGACCGAACTGAACAAATCCCTGACTGAGACCGGCTTTTTAACGGGAACTGGCACTCTGCTAATATCACGGTAGAGGTTAACAAAGCTATAGAGGCCATCGCTTCTGAGCTTAATTGCATTTATGCATTCCTTGATGTCTTTAAGATCTGAAGATGACAGCCCTGAAATCTCATTCTTTCCATCAGACGGAGTCGCGAGAATCATTATCATAGTTTCGGCCAGCGAGGAAATTGGTGTGACTGAGTTAAGTATCTCATGCCGGATTACTCTGAAGAGTTTTGACCAGGCCTCTATTTCGGTTCTTTCGATGCTGTTTCTGATATCATGGAAGGTAATTACTCTGTTCATCTCACCAAAAAGAATTATGGAACTGACATTTACCGAAAGTTGTAACAGCTGCCCGTTAGATTCAATTTTCAAAAAGTCGGTGCCGCTTTTATCCAGTCCATCCACCGCTTTCGCAAAGCCGGGGAGATATTTCTGAATTTCTTTCCAGTTGGAGAAGTGAGGAACCTTAAGTAAATCGAGAGCAAAGTCATTTACCAGTTTAATCTTTCCATCGGATTCCACAAGTATAACACCGACGGGAATTCCGGAGACTAACATTTCAGTAAAAATATTATAAGCTTCTTTACTCGATTCGGAATTCCGGATGGAAGTAAAGAGTTCATTAATAGTGTAAAAAAGATCGGAGAATGAGTCCGAATATTTTCCGGAAGGAAGGGAGGGGAGATAGTTTCCTTTTTTTATCCTCTCAAAAACTTCTGTGATTTCTTTATTTGCCCTGTTTACAAGTTTTATTATCCAGGCTAACTGAAACCCAATCAGCACAATCATGAAAAGAGGTATGAAAATCAGATGCCTGCCTTTTAGCAGATAAAAGCCAATTCCGACAGAGATCACACAAACCAGTAATAATGATACACGGAGTATTAGCTGAAAGCTGAAATCCTTATATCTCATATCTTTTTATTTTTCTGTGAAGGGTGTATCTTGAAATACCCAAATCTGATGCTGTTTTTGTGATATGTCCTTCATTTTTTCTAAGCAATTCCATAATATGATTCATCTCAACATCATCGAGTCTGCTTCCCTCTGTTTTTTCTGAGTATTTCCCTTTATCGAATATCGGAAAATCGACTCTGGTAATTCTCTTCCCTTCAGAAAGTATTACTGCCCTCTCAACTGCATGTTTCAGTTCCCTGATATTTCCCGGCCATTTATATGACATCATTATATCTATCAACTTTTTATCATAAGAAATTCCTTGCTTACCGTACCGATTTGAGTAGAATTCGAGGAAGTGATCCAGAAAAAGAGGAATATCCGTAATCCTCTGTCGCAGTGGAGGAACGTTTATTTCGACTGTATTGATCCTGTAGAGAAGGTCCTCCCTGAAAGTGCCCTTTTCAACCATCTCTTTGAGGTTCCGGTTTGTAGCACAGATAAGCCTGAAATTGACCTCAGTCTCTCTCGATGCCCCCACTCTGATAACTTTTCGGCTCTGTAAAATTGTGAGGAGTTTACTTTGCATATTGAGTGGGAGGTTTGCGATCTCATCAAGGAAAAGGGTCCCCTCTGATGCTAACTCTATCCTTCCAACTTTATCATCCTTTGCATCTGTGAAAGCACCTTTGACATGTCCGAATAATTCACTTTCAAACAGATTTTCATTTATTGATCCAAGATCAACTTTAATAAGAGCGCTATTACACCTATCAGACAGACTATGGATAATCTCAGCCACATTTTCCTTCCCTGAGCCGTTTTCACCAAGAATAAGAACATTTGCATCACTGTCCGCCACCTTTTTTGAAACATCCAGCATCCTCTTTACCGCCTCTGACCGGCTTTCGTTCATGAAACCATCCTGTGATTTTCGTTCAAGAAGTTGTTTCTGAACCAGCTTCATTTTTCCGAGTACCCTGTTGCTTTTTGACTGCCGCAATGCTGCCATCACTGTCGCAAGTAACTTTTCGTTGACCCATGGTTTCATAATAAAATCCTGAGCCCCCTCTTTAATTGCCCTTATAGCCATCTCAACATCGCCGAATGCTGTTATCATTACGACTTCAATATCAGGTGAAACCTCCTTGATTTTTTTCAGCCACCTGAATCCCTCCTCGCCACTCCTTATACCCCTGTTGAAATTCATGTCGAGCAATACAACATCAACCTCATTGTTATTCAGAGTTACTGTAATTCTTTTGGGATCCTGCTCTGAAATTACCGAAGTAAAGTAACGTCCCAGGAAAATATTCAGTGACCTTAAGATCTCTATATCGTCATCAACAATCAGTATTGAAGCTTCAATCTTTTCCATAAGTAAGACTATAAAAATCAAAAATATGACATTAGTTGCAAATTCGCACTGTTTATGTTGCAAATTCGCACATTTATTTTAATTGAATTTTATCTACATGTTTATATATAACAGATTATCAATAATATATTAATAATGGCACATAATTTGGAAAAAAGGTAAAGAAAACTGAATAAATGATGCTTACAATAATTGCAAAACAGGTAGTAAGGACACTAAGGAAGGATAAAATCCACATGCTTTTTAATGTACTGGGACTATCTCTTGGTTTAACAGTCAGCATACTGGTCCTTTTATATGTCCAGCAGGTATTGAATTTCGATAAATTTCATCTTAACCGGGATAGAATTTACCGTTTTGGGGTATCGATGACCATAGGTGCATCCCCAACTTCAACCCAGCCCGGGTGCAGCCCCGGAACAGGACCATTATTGAAACAGGCAATACCTGGGATTGAAGATTTTGTCAGAACCCTTTATCTTGGAACCAGCCGGGTCACTATTGATGAAAGCGTGTTTACTGAAACGGCAATGTCTCTTATGTGGGCAGATAATTCGATTTTCAGGGTGTTTACATTTCCACTCCTTTCAGGAAACAAGGAAACAGCTCTGGAACGGCCCAATACAATGGTTCTGACTCAGGAGTTGGCTCAGAAATATTTTGGAACAAAAGATGTTCTGGGAAAGATTGTTAAAATTGAAAATGCGGGAGACTTTGAAATTACAGGTGTTCTTAAAGAAGTCCCTGAAAACAGCGGGCTCCAGTTTTCTGCACTGTTATCGATGGTAACCATTAACTCTTTGAATCCTGGCGATTATCAGATCGCGGGTCTTTCCAGCAATATGGGTTCATGGCTCTTCTTCCTTTTTTCAAAGGGTTTCAATACTGAAGATTTCAATAATTCCTTCAAAACATGGTATAAAGAAAATATGGCATCTGTTGATCGTATCAATTATGTTGCTGTTGTGGAGCCATACACAGACTTTTATTTGCATTCGGTGATTTCGTCAAGATTTTCGCAGAGCAACAGAATGGTTCTTACAGGTTTTATTTCTATAGGCCTTCTCCTTCTAATACTTGCATGCGTAAACTATATTAATCTAACTACCTCAAGATCTGATGAAAGGGCTAAGGAGATTGGAATAAGAAAAATATCAGGGGCAAATGAGAGATCCTTACGGATTCAACTGATTGGTGAATCGGTGGTTATCACTTATTTATCCATGACTCTGGCTCTTGTTTTTACAGAGTTTCTCCTCAACTTTACCAGGGTTAGGGTCCTTATTAGTTCAGTTAATG